>CAYWSQ010000001.1:0-9367 GCA_964460925.1 uncultured Flavisolibacter sp.
TTCATTGGCTTTTTCATTTGGACGCAAACAATCAGGCGGTGAAGGCCACTGCCATGATGGTAATGATCAGTACCATGGTAAATGCCCAGGCAAAGAAGGCGATACTGTCACAAATCAGCGCCACAATAGGGTTGTGATGGTAGAGGTTCATGATCTTTTTCATAGGGGTGTTTTTAGTGTTAGCGATGAGGTACAGCAGCAAATTAAATCACCTGTTTTGCAATGAAAAGCAAAACGAAAAAAATCATTCAATATTCAATGGTAGTACTTAGGGAATCTGCGCAAGGGCATAAGGGTTCTTCCTTTTTTATTTGCGAATGAAGTAAAAGGCATTTGCCAGGAAGGCGGGAAGGCGATAAGTAGTATACATGTGTCTGATATTCTTCACTGTAACTTTTGACGAATTAAATAATTTAATGACATTACTTACCGCCTTACCGCCTTCCCGGCTATGACCTTCCCATTATTTATTCAATCAGCTGCCTGAATAAATACACAAAATAAAAATTACGGCCCCGGCAGATAATATGGTAGAGTTTTTGTTTACACCAGAGCTTAAATAGAATTCAATTTAGTGAGCAAGATTAAAAGTGAGATAATGACAACAAAAATCAGCAGGCAACAGGTATTGAGCACCCTTATCAAACACGAAACCCTCAAAATAACGGACATCATCGACCCGGTGAATATTGGTGCGAAGCCGGAGCCCGGGCATTTACAAAAGATTC
Organism: uncultured Flavisolibacter sp.; assembly: GCA_964460925.1. Classification (GTDB taxonomy): domain Bacteria; phylum Bacteroidota; class Bacteroidia; order Chitinophagales; family Chitinophagaceae; genus Flavisolibacter. The sequence continues at coordinate 729 of CAYWSQ010000001.1, forward strand.
TTGACGAGCTGGTCGCTTCCGGACTCGTCACAACGCTTGACGGAGCCGATCCCCTGACTTATACTATTACTGAGAAAGGGATAGAGGAAGGGGGCCGGGGGTCAGAATCAGGATTTACAGGATTTTAGAATTTTCAGGATAAGTGATTGATGATATTGATCCGCCCATGCCAGCGGCCAATAGCTATAAGCTTTCAACAAAGCTGGCCTCCTAACTATGCCTTTTACCCAGGAATATTGATTATGCGGTCGAAATACAGAAGGCATGTAAAGGCCAAAAGCCAAAAGCTAATAGCCAACAGCTTCCCTTCCCCTTGACACCTTATGAATTTTCTAACACCCAACTTTATTAACTTACATGTCCCCTTGGAACACCTAAAATATCAAACAATGAAAAAGCTATTCATCCTTTTCCTCCTCGCCTCAGGATTTTCAGCCGATGCCCAAAGTCTTAAAGATCTTCTTTACAGCGGCAAGCTTAAAAAAGACTCTTCAGGGGTGATCAGGAAAACTGATGATCTTTCTACTAAAATTGACACCACCACCAAAAAATCACCTGGTGCGGTAGTAGCCGTGGCTGCAACGGACAGTGCCAAAACTGTAAAGGCCGTTACCAAAGAAGCAGACGCTGTGGTTCCCGTAACTGAAGCCAAAGAAAACGCAGAAGCGGTGGAAGCAATTGAACCTGTTGAAGAAAAAGCTGCACCCGCCGCCACTAAATCCAATACCAAACTCTGGAAAGAATACACCGATGCACTAACAGCGGAACTCAAAGATGTTCTCAATAATAAAAAGATCAAAAAGGATACTTATTTCTTCGTGGTCGATTACGAGATCGATGAAAAAGGACAGACCTCCATCAATGGTGTGACCGTTAGCCCGGAGAACAGCCAGCTTCTTGATAATGTCCGCGAACGCATCCTCACAACTCCTCCCACACTGAATCCCGTATTGGGCAGCGATGGCCAGCCCAGGAAAGTAAAGCGCAAGCAAAGTTTTAGTGTGGTGAAAAGCTAAAGCTTGTTTGTAATAAAATAGGAATAGCCGGGAAGTAGCGTTCTACAAATCGTAGAGATGACCCGTCTCGCAGCTCGCAGCTAACAGCCCGCAGCTTTAAGCTCTTTTGCGTCTTTTCTTTTTTGCGCCTTTGCGTGATACTTACCGCGTGAAATTCACGTTGAATCAGTCTCCAATTTTATTACACTCAGTCAACCCATTTTGACTTTTGACTTTTGAATTTTGTCTTGTCCCCATAAGCAAATACACTTATCACCCTTCATCCATTTTTTACCTCATCCATTCATTCAGTATATTCATCATCCCAAAAGGGAAAAATCCAATATGCTGCTTAAATCCTGCAAGGCTTTTCTATTTGCCATCCTCTGCTTTTCTCCTGTTTTTTTATTCGCCCAATCCCTGCCTCAATACGTATTCCGCAACTGGGATAATCAAAATGGACTTCCACAGAATACGGTCTACGACATTGTGAAAGATGCGGAGGGTTATTTATGGGTAGCCACGGAAGAAGGTTTGATCCGTTTCGACGGCGCTTCCTTCACCGTGAAAAATGAATCAAACACGAAAGGTTTGCATTCGAGTATGTTTTATGATGTCGCGGTCACAAAAAAAGGTGTCTGGGCTTCCAGCCGCAATACGGTGATTTTTGTTTCGGGCAATCAGACAAAGACCTACGATTTCCGTTCACAATCCAATGGCGCCTGGATCAAAAGCATTGAAACCGATGCCAGCGATCATGTATGGATCGGCACCAATACGGGTGAGCTGTTTGTAATAGAGCAGGACAGCATTATAAAATACAGGAACTGGAATCATATCAAACCCGGAACCATTGAAGTGATCCGGAAGGCGGGTAATTATATCATGATCGGTACTTCAAAAGGATTGTACCGGCTGCATCCTTCCACTGGAAGGATCACAGTGATGAGAGCTTTTTTACAAAAACATATCACAGCCATCGCGGCAACATCTTCGGAAGATATCTGGGTGGGTACTACCGATGACGGCCTGTTTCATATTGGTGAAACCACCAGGCAGTTTGATGCCCGCACAGGATTAAAAGAAAACTACATCAATGCCATTGCCATTGGCGTGAATAACAGGATCTGGGTGGGCAGCCGCAGCTCCGGTTTCCAGGTACTGCACAACGGCCGGTTTGAAAGCCCGGAACAAAAACAATTCGCCCACAACGGTATCAAATCAATTCTTGTGAGTTCGGAAAAAGAAATCTGGGCCGGTTCCACTTCCGCTGGATTAATACAGATGAAGCCTGCGCAGATCAGCATGTTCATGCCAGGTACTGCAGTTTCCGAAACAGTGATCCTTCCCATTTATCAACACAAAGCTGGAGAGATCTGGTTTGGTACAGCAGGCAAAGGAATCAACCGCTTATCAGGTGGAACTTTGAAACATTTCGATGTTGAAAACGGGCTTTCGCACAATCTTATTATATCAATAACCGGCGATGAAAATTTTATTTATATCGGAACAGCCAATGGCCTTGACCGTTACAACAGGAAGAGCGGCGTGATTGAACCGTTTCTGAAAAAAGAAAACGGGTTAAAGGCAAACAGTGTGCAGTCATTGTTTATTGACAGTCGCGGCAGGTTATGGATCAATACCCGGAACGGGGGCATCCAGTATGTGCAGGATAATAAACTGGAACAGCTTCCATTGACTGAAGCTTTGGGAAATGCAAGTTTTCTTTCTGTGTACGAAGATCGAAAAGGAAGGATCTGGTTTGGCAGCCGGGGATCGGGAATGATTTGCCTGGGCACCGATGGCCAATACACGCATTATGACCAGTCAAAAGGTTTGAATGCTGATATTGTTTTTGATTTTTATGAAGATGCCTCGGGCGGTTTGTGGATGGCCACTGAAAAAGGACTGGTGGCGAGGAGAAAGCAGCAGTTTATAACGATCGATAAGAATGCAGGATTAAGATTCAGTGAACTCTATCGCGTGATGGAAGACAGGGAAGGTTATCTCTGGCTCAGTGGAAATTATGGACTGCAGCGGGTACAGGTTTCGGATGTAAGCAGGCTGGCGGATGCCGGCGGTGCAGGCGAGGTAAGTGTGCAGTTATTTAATTCGGTTGATGGTATGACCAATGCGGAGACCAATGGAGGCGTATTTCCTGCGGGATGGAAAATGCAGGATGGCACACTCTGGTTTCCTACGATCAAGGGCATTGCCATGGTGGATCCTGCAAAAATTGAATTTGACGATGAGCCTTTAGACATTCACCTGCAGGCGCTGCGTTATGGCAATAAGGAGTATGATGTAGATGATAAACTGGAAGTGCCGCAGGGTACTAACGAGATTGAGATCAGTTATACCAGCATTGATTTTTCAAAGGCCCAGGACATCCATTATTATTACCGGCTTGTAGGTCTGGATAATAAATGGCTCAAGGCTGGCAACAGGAAGACCGCGTATTTTTCTTCCCTTCCCCATGGCGATTACCGGTTTGAAGTAAAGGCCGAGCAGTATGGCAACTGGTCGCCTGTAAGCAGCATGAATTTTACGGTGCGGCCTTATTATTACCAGGCCACCTGGTTCAGGATTCTGATAGGCCTGTTGTTTTTGGCCCTGGTGGCGAGAATTGTTTATGCGCAGAAGGCCAGGGTGAGAAGAAAGGTGGAGGAACAAAAGAAGATCACCAAGGCGGAAATAACGGGACAGGAAAAAGAAAGACAGTTGATAGGAACAGAGCTGCATGATAATATCAACCAGCAACTGGCTACGGTAAAATTATACCTGGAGATGGCGCGTACTGATGAACAGATGCGGTTGCCCATGGTGGAGAAAACCGGTGAGGTAGTGCAAAGGGTAATAGACGAGATCCGCTCGCTTTGCAAGTCCATCATTCCACCAACTTTAAAAGATATAGGACTGGAAGATGCGTTGAAGGACCTGCTGGGATCATATTCGGCAATTGGCCAGTTCCGGACGCATTTCAGTTGTACGGCCCCGATAGATGATCTTGAAGAAGACCTGAAGTTTACGCTCTTCCGCATTACGCAGGAGCAGATGAATAATATTTCCCGCCATGCGCAGGCCAATAATGCCTGGGTAAGTTTTGTATGGGAGAACAGGGAGTTGCAGCTCACCATCAGGGATGATGGAAAAGGTTTTGATCCAGGTAAGGCCGTGATGGGGCTTGGCCTGAACAATATCCGCAACCGGCTGGAGCTTTATGGCGGCAGGCTGGATATATTTTCCGACCCCGGCAAGGGAACGGAGATCAGGGTGGGAATTACTGTAGATAAGAGCAGCAGGCAAACGATGGAAGAGGAAGCACAGGTAAGAGGCCTTCAGGGAAAATTAAAGGTGGTGAAGTTGAGTTATCTTAAAAAGGGAGAGCAGGGGTGAGCCAGATTGAATCAAAGCGAATCAAAGTCTTTCAATAAAAGCGGAGATTAGACCCCTTAATCTCCGCATCAGTTGCGGAGTTTGTTTGAATTTGCGGAGAATATGGGCTATGGCATCGCGTGATATCCAGGATTTGATTAATAAGGGTATCATGGTAAAAAGAAGAAGCAGGGGGGCGGAGTACCAGCTATCAACTCAGGGTTGATAACAGGTAAGAGCAAAGTGGAGCAAAATCCTTCATTGCAAGTTCTTCATTCCTTCACGTTTTTTGTTTTTGATCAAAGATCAATTGAACAGATTCCAGTCATCCTCAAATTCATCCTTCCTGAACAGGTTAACCCAATCCTGGAAATAGACTTTAAATAATTCCAGCATGTCGTCTATTTCAGATCTGTAGGAAATATCGACTTCTCCGGATATGACGGCAAAATCTATCTGCTCCATCATTTGCCGGCAGTTATAGCGGATGAGGGCAGCATTTTCCATTTTCACCATATAAATGTTATTGGCAGAGGCACTCAAGATCTTAGGTGCGATCATATGGATGTTCTGCAGGATCATTTGCCTGGTTGAGAGGCAATCGTCCTCCTCATTCCCGGGCAGGGTATCAATTAAGGCCATTACCATTTGGAAGATTGCCCGCCACTGGTTGTAAAGGATTTTGCCCGCCTCCAGCAGTTCATTGTCTTTCCATTCTTCCCCTTCCTCCGCCTCCAGGAAGCTATAAGCCTCCCATTCGGGCAGTTGTTTCAGATTGAGTTTAAGCATGGAATAAAGCTAAAGGAGAAGCGAAGCGGGGCCATGGGAAAAACAACAGGATTTTGTGGGGAGAAGGGGTTGGAGGAGGTATTATTTTTGGTATAAATGATGATTATTGTAGATAAAAACAGTCTTAAAAGAACTAAAAAGTCTAATGGCAGACGTGCACGATAAAAAAACGAGAAGCTACAATATGAGCCAGATCAAAGGCAAGAATACAAAGCCTGAGATTATAGTTAGGAAATTTCTGCATGCAAATGGGTTTCGTTTTCGGTTGCATGTAGAATATCTACGCGGGAAACCAGATATTGTTCTACCTAAGCATAGGACTATTATAGATGTGCGGGGATGTTTCTGGCATGGACACAAGGATTGTAAATGGGCGGCTGAAGTTAAAGGAGAATCGAAAGTTAAACGAAATATAAAATCGGCAATCAAAAGAGACAAAGACAATATTAAAGAATGGAGACAGCAAGGATGGAATGTTATCATCATTTGGGATAGCTGCCAACTTAATCCTAAGAGGAAAGTATTTAAAAAAAGAGATCAAACCTTGAATAAAATATTAAGACAACTGAACAAAACAGGTTTATCAAACGTGTGACGTCGATTAAATGCCTTAACTCAATACATATAAAAAAATTTTACCGGTTTGCTAACTTGCCTGGCAAAAATATAGTATCTTAACGCTTTTCATGAATTTTATCGATTTATTCGCTGGCGCTGGCGGCCTGTCAGAGGGCTTTATCCGTGCAGGTTATGAACCAATTGCACATGTTGAGATGGATGAAGCAGCCTGTTACACATTGAAAACACGTGCCGCTTACCATTATTTGAAATCCACAAATAATTTTGATGTTTATAAAGCCTATCTTAAAAATGAAATCACAAGACCAGAATTATATAGCCAGATACCTACTGAAATTTTAAGCAGCGTAATTAATCTTTCAATTGGAGGTGACAATAACCCCCAAATACACAAGGCTATCCAAGCGCAATTGGGTTTGAGAAAAGTTGATCTAATTGTTGGTGGTCCTCCATGCCAGGCTTATTCTTTGGTTGGTAGGGCGAGAAGTGAAGATGGAATGAAAGGAGATCATAGAAATTACCTGTATGTGCAGTATGCAAAATATTTGGAGAGATATCAACCAAAAATGTTTGTGTTCGAAAATGTATTGGGGCTGAAATCAGCAGGTTCGGGTGTTTACCTGCGGAATATGGAAAGGTTATTTGATAAGAAAGGCTACAAAATGAAACTCTTTACTGTAGAGGCAAACCATTTCGGTGTCTTGCAAAAAAGAAAACGAATAATCATTTTGGGGTGGCAAAAAGATATAGCTATTAAGCTACCGAATCTGGAATCAATACAAAACGATTCAATAAATACAGTTGGGGAACTACTTAATGATCTTCCAGTATTGGGAGCTGGTGAAGGAAAGGATAAATATGTGCCTTATGGTAAACCTTCTAATGACTATTTAGATAAAAGTGGAATCCGAAATGGAACTAATATACTTACCCAACATGTAGCGAGACCAAATACGAAACAGGACAGAGAGATATATCGAATTGCGGTAGAGATGCTGGAAAACGGTGAAAGGCTTAATTATAGAATGTTACCAAATGAGCTAAAAACTCATAAGAATCAACATTCTTTCTTTGACCGTTTTAAAGTCGTTGATTCAAATTCAAATCATTCGCACACAGTAGTCGCCCATATAGCCAAGGATGGGCATTACTATATTCATCCAGATATTAATCAGAATAGGTCACTAACTATAAGAGAAGCTGCCAGACTTCAATCTTTCCCTGATGATTATTATTTTGAGGGGGTAAAGGAAGGAAAGAATAGAACTGCGGCATTTAGACAAATTGGAAATGCAGTGCCACCTTTGATGGCCCAAAAAATTGCCAAAATAATTATAGAAGTATTTAATGGAAGTTGATTTACTAGAAATATATAAGAGTAATTATTCAGAGGAGTTTACTTATAGGATTCCTAAAAATGGCATTTTAAAAATTGATACTACAGACCTCGGTAAAGAATTTCCACTTTCCGTTGTCGGAGGCAGTCATGGGAGTGTTACTTTAAGCAATACCATTATTTATTATTCGCCTCAAGAGAACTTCACAGGCGAAGATGAATTGTATTTTGCCTCTAGTAATATGGGAAACTCAAGTATTACACGCATCAAAATAGGAGTTGTAAGTACGTTCAAGCCTAAAGCGCATATACTAATCTTGCTTGGAGAAGAACTAATAAAAAGCCCCGTCATGGCTATATACGAGCTTATAAAAAATAGTTATGATGCGGATTCAAAAAAAGTTGATGTTAGTTTTGAGGATATAGAAGATATTAAAAGAGCAAGTATAGTCATTACAGATTCAGGAACTGGAATAACTAAGGAGGTTTTAGAAAATGTTTGGTTTGAACCAGGCACCGACTTTCGCAAACCTATAAATGAAGAAGGTAATAGGCAGATTAAACGTACCCCAATTTTTTGGAGAATACCAATGGGAGAAAAAGGGGTAGGTAGGTTTGCTGTTCATAAATTAGGACACACTATTACTCTTATTTCAAGGCCAGCCAAAGTAGAAGTTGACGAATTAGGAAGAGCAATATCAGTTACATTACTTAATTACGAAATAGTTGTGGATATTGACTGGAGATCTTTCTCACAAAGTAGATATCTCGATGACGTGAAAATCGATTGGAGGGTTAACTTTAATAATGAGGATTTTTTCTTCAATAATACCCATGGAACCAGGATTATAGTCCAGAATCTAAAGGAAACTTGGACTAGAGGCATGGCAAGGCAGCTCAAACGTCAGACAATCTCCATGCTCTCTCCCAAAAATGATCCTTCTAAATTTAGCATAAACTTGGATTTCCACAACTGGTGGTTAAACGATTTCCCAAGGCCCGAAGAAATCTTAGAAGAGGCACCATATAAATTGCTAGCGTTTGTAGACAAGGATTACGAGCTTACGTTTGAATATGAATTTTCATTAAAAAATAATGCTCAAATCGGATCTAGAAAAATAGATTTAGAGAACAAAGACCCATTAGAAAAGCAACAATATCAGAGAAATATTAAGGGACTTTTAATTCCATTTATCCGCAATTCTTTAAGCAAAAAGAGCGAGATGGATGATCAAAGTATAGAAGAATATATCGCAAATTATACTGAGAATAGGCTCCCATATGATAATCTGATGCTTGAACTTTATTCATTTGACTTAGATTCTCAATCTTTGAGAGATACAACCACTAAACCTAGCTTGATAAAAGAGCTTTTAAGAGAGCATGCTGGTATAAAAGTTTTTAAGGGGGATTTACGCATATATGATTATGGAGATCCTGGCAATGATTGGCTAGGATTAGATTTGAAAAGGATACAGAATAAAGAATGGTTCTCCAATAACCAAAACGTTGGATATGTTTATTTAGATGCAGAAACGTCTGGCAGTCTTATTGAAAAAACAAAT
>CAYWSQ010000001.1:9377-21153 GCA_964460925.1 uncultured Flavisolibacter sp.
CGAGAGGGGTTCATAGAAAATGAGGCATACCAAAACTTTGTTTTTCTATTAGAGTTTATTTTAAATGAATTTAAAGCTACTAGGCTTTCCGATAGGATTAAATGGTTGATGCTAAATAAAAAAGAGACTCCTGATTCTTTTGAGGAGGGATCAAGAAAGTTTAAAGACCTAATCACAGAGGCATCCTTTACAAAAGAAGAGGATAAACAAAAATTGTTATTTGAGGTAACTAGGCTTGAAAATAGATATGAGTCAGACAAAAACACTCTCCTACTACCGGCCGGTGTGGGTATGACAGCTTCTTTTGCGATACATGAAATTGAAAAGTTGGTTCCTCGCATGATTGAAACTGTAAATTCTAAACCTGTTGATGAAAACAGGATAGCCGATCAAGTATATGAATTAAAAGATTATACTGATGGCATTCTTTCAGTTCTTCAAAAAGGGAGTATCAAACAAGTATCAGTTATTGATTCGATTAATCAAGCAATAAATAATTATTCGCTTAAACTTAGACTAAGAAAAATTCAAGTTGAAATCAATGCCGATCCAAACGCAGATACAGTTCAGTGTGAAAAAAGATTACTTGTAATGATGCTAATGAATTTAATTGATAATAGCATTTATTGGCTTGATACTATTTATAAGGGCGAAAAGAAAATTTATATATCTTACTTTAAGTCTGAAAAAGCAACATCCATTTTAATTGTTGATAATGGACCGGGCTTTAAAGATCCGAAGAATGACTTAGTCAGACCTTTTTTTAGTCGAAAAGAAGGGGGAATTGGAATAGGAATGTATTTGATTGATACGATAATGATAAAGTTTGGAAAGTTGGATATTATTTATGATAAAGAAGACTTAGTGCAAAAAGGTGTTCCTGCTGATATAAACGGAGCTGCGGTTGAGCTAATATTTAATAAATAAATTTATGATAGAAGAAGTTGCAGGGCCAAAGATTTTATTCATAGAAGATGTATTGAGTGATATTCAACCCATAATAGATACTCTTAACAGAAAAGAATTGAGTAATACATTTATCGATGCTAGGCCAGATATTCCAAAACCTAGTGAACCGATCAAAAGTGCTGAAATCGTTTTTTTGGATTTACATTTTTCCGCAGAAACTATGGCTCAATTTGATGCGGCAATATGTGCAGGTCTCATAGAAAAGTCTGTCCCCCCTAATAAACAATATTATTTAGTCATTTTCTCCCGTGATACCTACAAAGCTGATGAAGTACTCAATATTTTGATGCAGATAGATCTAATGCCAGTTAAAGCGATTATCAAGCAAAAGAATCACTATGATTTCCACAAAGAATCCGAAGTGGAAAGGCTTTTAAATGAAATCGATGATGAGTTTGAAAGAATTCAGCAGATTGACGAAGTCTACGCAGAAATAATTTCTGTTGAGGACGATCAAGTCATAATTGAGTGTTTAATTGATGAGAATGAAAAGATATTCCAAACGCGCTACTTAAGTCTTTTGCCATTCAGTAATTGGGAGCTGCAAGAAGGAAAGTATCTTTTAATTAGAACGATAACTAAACTGGGTAGTATAACTTTTGAATTCCATTCCATTTCACAGAATTTGCAAAACTCGTTTACTAAAGACACGCTGTTTAATAATATCGACCCTAATGATTTAATTGGTTAAAATGGCTGAAGTTACATTTAAAAATGTTGGACAAGGAGACTCCTTAATTATTGAATGGAGCGACGACGGAAAGAATAAGGTCGGAATTATAGATGTTAACAAGACAAAAAAAACTAATCCTGTCATTTCGCACCTTCAGGACAAGGGATATATTTTCATAGAGTTTATTCTTCTTTCTCATCCACATGAGGACCATTACTCCGGAATGCTTGAATTACTGAACTATGTTGATAAGTCAGGTATTACGGTAGGTTGGTTTGGGCATACGATAGATAAATCTTTACAGCAAGATTATTGGCGATTATTTGAAATTAGCAAGTCTGCCACAATAGAATTAGAAAAATTATTAGAAAAAGCTATTCAGCTCAAAAAAAAGAAAGTTATTGAAGCTTTTGAACTTCCGGCTAAAAATTGGCAAATCTCCCTTTCCGGATCTCTATCATTGAAGGCTGTTTCTCCATCAAGTGATGAAATTGAATTGTATCAAAAGAGGGTAAAACTATCTGCTAGAACTAGACGTAGAGAAGCCAGTCAAGCAGCAAATCTGTTGTCAACTGTTTTAATATTGGCATCGAGTGATAATAGTGTTCTCATCACATCAGATGCGGAAATTTTTACATTGGACAGAATATATGATCAATCAAATTTGAAAGAAATAGATATTAGTTTAATCCAAGTGCCTCATCATGGATCTAAAAACAACTATTCTAGCAATTTCTGGAATAATATTAAAACAAAGAAAAGGGCAGTTATTTCGGCAGGCCACAATTTAAAATATCGGCATCCCGACTTTGAAGTCCTGAGCGATCTTGATATGTTGAAATATACTATTTACTCTACTAACATATGCCATGGCATGCAAACCTATGTTGAAGCAAAAAGAAAAAGTTTATTGCTAGATATGATAAGTGAAATTGATGAAAGCACTTTTAGTGCTGGTGATAAATCATTTAATTTATAGAATAATATCATGATTGAATGGCGTTTTAAACCGAACTCCCGCGACGATATGGATGTTGATCCTATTCAAGGTGAGTTTTTTACAACAAGAGACATAGACAACATCTCAACTGCTGTTGTAAGAGAAGGCATTCAAAATGCCCTCGATGAGAGAAACAGAGATCAACTCGAAACTGTAAGAGTTAGAATATTTCTTTCAGGGAGTAAGTATGCAATTGCAAGTAAAACGTATGGTTCAATGCTTAATACTTTGCAACCTCATTTGAAATCAAAGACTTCCGGCTTGACTGAGTTGCCCGATTTTGATAATCCAATGAAATTTCTTGTCTTTGAAGATTTCAATACAAAGGGTTTAGAGGGAGATCCTGAGGAGTTTTATGTTGAAAATAGCAACAATCAACAACCACACAATTTTTATTATTTCTGGAGAAATGTTGGTCGCTCAGGAAAGACTGATGATAAGCTCGGAAGATGGGGGCTCGGCAAAACTGTTTTCCCAGCTTCTTCTAAGATAAATACCTTTTGGGGTTTAACAGTAAGGAAAAGTGACAGGCGTAAGATGCTAATGGGTCAAAGTATTCTACGAATACATAATCGTGAGGATAATAAAAAGCAGGAATCTGGCTTTAAGCCCTACGGAATGTTTGGTGATTATAAAAGCACAGATTGTTTTGCGGTACCTGTTGAAGAGGCAAGCCTATTAGATAACTTTGCAACTCACTTTAAACTTCAAAGGGCTAATCAACCTGGATTGTCTCTCATCATTCCTTTTGTAACCGAGGAAATTACTATCGATCATCTGGCCTATTCAGTGATCGAACAATATTTTTATCCAATTCTAGAAGGAAGGTTGGAAGTTGAAATTACTGAGGAAGACAACTCAATTATCCTTGCTAAAGACTCACTACTTAATTCACTGGATAATATTAATTTTTCTAAGCTTGTAAACGGTGATGAAAAAAAGATTAAAAGCAAAGAAAGTCTCACCCATTTGTTTGACTTTGCCAAATGGACATTTCATTTACAGGATGCAGACTATTATTGGCTTAAAGAACTTGATTTGAAATTGAAGCCAAGATGGAATAAAAGCATGTTTTCAAATGAGCAAAAGCTAAATCTTGCCAGAGACAGGTTTGAGCAAAATGAAAGAGTGGCTTTCAAGGTTCCGCTTAAGTATCATCCGGTAAATGGTGCTCCCAAAACATGCTGGTATAGTGCGTTCCTGGAAAAAGATACATCACTGACTAAACCCGATAATCTTTTTGTGCGGGATGGAATTACAATTTCTGGTATCTCATCGCTAGATAAAGGACTGGTTAGAGGAGTTGTTATCATACATGATACGGATCTGGCAAGGATGCTTGGCGATTCGGAAAATCCCGCTCATACAGAATGGCAGCCTGATTCACGAAACTTCAAAGGAAAATACATAGATGGAAAGGAAACACTTGTTTTTGTAAAAAGCACGCTTAAGAAAATTTATGATCAATTGCAAAGGCCTCTTGAAGGCATTCAAAAAGATCTTCTTATAGATTTTTTCTCAATTCCCATCGAGACACCGGAAGAGAAAAAACAAAAAGATCGGCCAAAGCCAAAAGGATCTGCTGTAGGCAATTCGCCTGAGCCTGAAATCCCGGCACAAATTGGGAAGAAACGCCCAGTTCTTATTCAAAAAATAGATTCTGGTGTGCGAGTATATAGGAATCCGTTTGCCGAAGAATTTCCGGAAAGCATAAGATTAAAATTGGGATACGATGTACCAAGGGGAAATCCGATATTAAGTTATCAGGAATTGGATTTTGATGTTGCAAAAAAGCCAATAGAGATAGAATCCACTGGCGTTTATTTTACAAAGAAAGAAAAAAATGAACTTGAATTTAATATTGAGGATGTAAGCAACTTTGAAATTAAACTTACTGGTTTCGATCAAAAACGAGATTTATTCTTAAAAGTTCAATAATGATTCGCCGATTTAATTATACTGGTAGAATAAAAATCCCTCGTGGTAAAATAGATATCGCTCTTCATAAAGATTCTGAAGGGAAGTACTTTAAAGCGGTACTAAATCTTGGCGAGTTAGGTTTTCCGCCGCAAGCCAAAGTGTATGTAGAACCAAATTACAAAGGCGTTTATCAAAGATTTTATTTCGGAACTGTTGGCCAACTGATAGAACCTGAAACCACGAGGTTGACTGAGCTACCCGAAACAGAACTTGCATATTTCGATATTGCTGTTGTTGATGAACAAAGCGAAGTGGGACTGTTACTGGGCAAAGCCCAAGGAATTGTGGTTAGTACAGATGGGATGCCAAATAATCGACTCCCTCTTCTTCCTGTTAATCCGGCAGATTTAAAAAATCAGTTTTGGAAGTTAAGCTTTGATTCAAGTGATGATGGCAGGCCAATTCTTGAGATCAACAAAAATATTCCTGATGTTTTTGAAATGGCAAGAAATGATATAAAATTTATCAGCCTTGTCTATCCGGCCGCATTCAGGGGTGTCTTGTTAAAAATGATTGAAGTTGGAGACCTTGATGCTGAAGAGGATTCCTGGATATCTCAATGGGTTAAATTTCTAAATTCTGTACTAGGCATCAAATCATTTCCTTCATTGGAAACTGAAATTGATACATTGACTCCAGAACAAGACGCTTGGATTGATGATTGTGTAAATGAGTATTGCAAAAAGTTTCAGTTGTTTGAAAAATTCACAACTCAATGAGTAATCAATTTACTATACGGACTTTTAATGAAGAAGGCTTAAACGAATTTGAAAGGCTTATTGCCGAGTTAAGAAGCGGCAACATCAAAAATATTTCTGACGATTTCCTTTTTAATACAGATTTTTCAACTGTACATGAACCAATAGTAAATTTTGAAAAGGTCAATTATAAAAACAAGAATGACCTTATACCCTACATTGCCCAAAGACTTGAACTTAAATCCAATAAGCAATTATATTTTGACAAGGGCCTTTGGTCCTGGTTAGCCGCATTTTATTTTGATAATGTTTGTCCTGTTGATGGAAACGGAAACCGTAAAATTAACGAAGCGGCATTCTATATATTGAGAGACCCAAAGAATTATACTAAATACTACAGGCATTTACTTGCTTATCCTAGTCGAATTTATTCGGAACTCGGAGAGTCTTCAAGAATATTCTTGATAGGAAACTTTTCAAAGAGAGGAGAAATAACTGAACAGTTTGGAGCATATCAAGAGATAGCATTGAATAAGGGCATCTTAGATGCAGCAAATATTTTATACTGGGATAATACAATTAGGAATTTAAAACGTGGAGCAGCAGGAAAGGGGGCAGGTTCAGCAAGAAGACTTATCCGGATAATTAGGCAGTATCAGTTAACCTATGATTTAAATTCGATGAATGGAAAACAAATTGTGGATATGTTGCCTGATGGTGAATTTTCTCGATGGACGACTGATGCAACTTCTTGAATTCAGATGATATATTAATTAAGTTCAAATTAATTTTAATATCAGCCTTGTATTTTTTAATAGATCAGTGTAAAATGCTACAATCCATAATAGATCAAATAGATAAAATAAAGGTTAATAGACAATTTGGTGATACTGCAGTTTATAAACCATTACTACTGTTAATCATTTTCAATCATGTACTAAACAAAGGAGAAAACAGATTCGCATTTGTAGAAATTAAGATGCAGCTTCGTAGCAACGACCCAATTCTTTATCCCCTTGATTTCGTTATAATTAAATTGGTTTGACTTATAAAATAAGGCCTCCAATTTCTTGAAGACCTTATTTGCTGTTTCGCTCCCCCTTCAGGACTTGAACCTGAGACCCTCTGATTAACAGTCAGATGCTCTAACCAACTGAGCTAAGGAGGAATTTCCAGTTAAAAGTTGAAAGTCGAAAGTTCAAAGTCAGACCCTGGCTCCTCGACGATTCTCCTTTTTTCGGGAGGGCAAAAATAAGGGTTTTTGGAATTGTTCCAAATCATTCTCAGGGCTTTATATTCCTTACAGCCCTTTTTTAATCAAAATCCCCTTTCTTATAGGGATACCTGATCCTTGAGAAGAGTAGAAATTTGAAATCTATCCTACCTGAAGGGTGCCAATAAAATCCAATGTTTCAATTCTCTACCGGACTGACCATCACCTGCTAAAACAATTTATATTTGGTTTAAATCGATTCTTTTTAAAAAGATCTGTAAATGAAACCAAATCTGTCTGCCATTTGCCTCGCTCTTTTCCTTTCACTTCCATTTGCAGCCATATCCCAGGTCTGGGGCGAGATCGCTCCCGCTACCATATCTGCTAACACCATTCGCATTAATGCCGACAGGATCCATCCCTTTTACCGTGGCTATGCTGTTATCCAAAAGGGAAGGCTGAAAGCGGTGATCGATAAAACCGGTAAGCTGGTTCTGCCTTATGGTGAATATTATTTCAGCGATACGAGGAACTATTATCCCAAAACACCCACCGCGGGAACACAAACTGATCTTTTTGTATTCCTGGATCTGAAAACACAATTCTGGGGTTTTATCACCCTTTCAGGAAAGGTCCAAAGGCTGAACGGAGTGGTAGGACTAAAAACCCAGTTTGATAAGAAGGGCCGATGCATCGGCACCACCAATAAAGGATTTGTTTTGATCGATACAACAGGCAAAATCACACCTCTCGGCAGCTTCGACAAACGTACCAATGAATATTTTTTACAGGACGCCGACCTGGATCTTCCACAACCCAGTGCCATGGAGCTCAGGAAAGGCACGGCCATTACTCAAAACACCAAAGGAAAGGGTTATAAAAATTATCTGACGGATAAATTCAGTATTGCTCCTCAATACGATGAAGCCAGCCCATTCAGCGAAGGTCTTGCCGCAGTGATGAAAACCGATGAATTCGGAAAAGCGCGCTGGGGATTTATCGATACCACAGGCAAAACCGTCATTCCCTTAAAATACAGTATCCAACCTGGTGATTTTTCTCACGGACTGGCAGTGGTTTTCCCTTCCGACAAAAAAGAATTCTTTGCTGCTTTCATCGACAAACAAGGAAATGAAAAAATAAAATTGAGTACCGCCGAATATGCCATGAACGAAAACAATGTTCCAAGGGTCTCTTCTTTCTTTGGACCCGGGTTTGCCTATTTCAGCGGGAAGAATATCAGGGAAGAAGAAAAGATCCTTTCCAAAGAAGGAAGCGTGATGACCTTATCGGCGTTTGTTAATAAACTAACGGGACTAACCATTCCGCCAAAGTCCAAATTGCGGGTGATTGCTGTGGAACGCAACCGGATGTTTGTTCAGGCAGAGGGCGATAACCGCGCTACACTGGAACTGGATCTTGTTAACTACCGTCATCGCTTTATTCCCTGCCCGGTGAACATGATGGTAAATGATGCCTTCAATTATGACGAAGTATCTGGATTGAGACATTTTCAGATCATTGATCGCACCACCGGCAAAACCACGGAAGGATACATCAATCAAAATAATGTGTTTACAATGATCGTGGATCGTACAGAACAGTGGTGAGTCAGAGTGGAAATGCAAAGAGCGGAAGGCGGCGATCGCAGCTTTTCTATTATTTGAACGCTATCAAAATTTAAAATCACAGCAAGTACCGCGTCCTTGCGAAACTCTGCACTCTTATCGAAACCATTCTGGGAACTTTAATAAAAAAACTCCGTCTTATACGGATACCGGATCTTATAATGCTCTCTCACCTTGTCCAGGATCGTAGTTCTCAGCACATCAATATTGCTTCTTTCCAGGGCTGAAATGAAGATGGCATTGCCGCCGGTTTCGGACTGCCAGCGGTTTTCCAGGTCCTTCAGGATCTGCTCCTTTGTTTCATCATTCAGCCATTCATCAAAGGTGTTTTTGATATAGAGGTCCATTTTGTTGAAGATGATGATAATGGGCTTATCAAAGGCTTCCAGCTCCTGCAGGGTCTTATTCACCACGCCTAACTGGTCTTCGTAGTTAGGATGGGAGATATCCACTACGTGCAATAAAATATCGGCTTCCCTTACTTCATCAAGGGTGCTTTTGAAACTTTCGACCAGGTGGTGGGGGAGCTTGCGGATAAATCCTACCGTATCACTTAATAAAAAGGGGGTCCGGTCGTACACGATCTTGCGGGTGGTGGTGTCCAGGGTCGCAAACAATTTATTTTCTGCCAGCACCTCGCTCTTGCTTAATAAATTCATAAGGGTGGACTTGCCTACGTTGGTATAACCCACCAGGGCTACCCTGATAAATTCCCCGCGGTCCTTACGCTGGGTAAAGGCCTGCTTCTCGATCTCTTTGAGTCTTTTCCTTAGGAGGGTGATCTTATCGCGTACGATCCTTCTGTCTGTTTCGATCTCTGATTCACCCGGGCCCCTGGTTCCGATACCACCTCCTAATCTTTCAAGGTGTTTCCACATACCGCGCAGCCTGGGCAGGATGTACTGGTATTGCGCCAGCTCCACCTGGGCCTTGGCCTGGGCGGTCTTGGCGCGGTTGGCGAAGATGTCGAGGATGAGATCCGAGCGGTCGATGGTTTTGGCATTGACCACTTTTTCGATGTTCATGATCTGGGCGCCGCTGAGCTCATCATCAAAGATCACGAGGTTTATCTCACGACTTTCCACGTAGGAACGGATCTCTTCGAGCTTGCCCTTACCTACAAAAGTGCGGCTGTCGGGATGGGCGAGTTTCTGGATGAATTTTTTTATGGTAACGGCTCCTGCTGTTTCGGCAAGGAAGGCGAGTTCATCAAGGTATTCCTGTACCTGCTGTTCGGTCTGGTCTTTCTGGACCACCGCTACGAGCACGGCTCTTTCTTCTATCTGGATCTTGTTCCGCTTGTCAAGCATAGGTTTGTTTGTGGGTTGAAGGTACGAGAGAAAAGATTCAAGCTTCAAGCTTCAAGCCACAAGCTGCAAGACTTTGGTTCGAAACTTTACTTCTGATTTCTGATGTACCTATTTTTTAGAAAGGGGTAGCCGTTAAGGCCAGCCTTCGCTGTAACTTTATTGGTGTTTCACTTGGGTGGCTCAAGGCTTGCGCAGCAAGCATCGCGCAGCGATCTTCTCCTTTCTCCATTTTTCCATTACAGCAGTATTTAATTTTTTATATTCATTTACTTCTCTGTTCTCATTTCTCTGCGCAAAAAAGACATAGCCGTTTAGGCGGGAAGTACGGTAAGTAGTTTACTGAATTCATAAAATCATTTCTTATTTCAAGTATTGTTCGGGGGTTAATAACTAGCGTCTTTGCGTTTTCGCGCCTTTTCCGCCGTGTCAACCGAAACTTCAGCGAAGGTTGATGAAACAAAAAAGCGGCGCAGCCGCTCCGACTGCACCGCTTCTTTACAGTAAAATATTTAAAGTCCGCTCAGGGATAAACCAATTGTCAAAGGACGCACAACAGGTGCAACACCTTCCTTGAACACAGGCGTGATAGCATAAGAAGCAAACAGGGTGAAGTTGCCATAACCGACTCTTCCCATTAGAGAAAGGCGGGTTTTATTGAGATAGCGTTTGCTGTTCTCCTTCATGGTGTATTCATTGATGCTGTTCTCGTTCGCATCCTGCAGGGTTTTGCCTTTTACATGCGCATTCACCAGTGTCCCGATCTTGGCGCCAATGGCCAGTTTCACACTCTTGCGGTCGTCATTGGGATTGAAGCGGTACCTCAGTTCAACCGGTGCTTCGAGGTAGGCCGTTGCCAGTTTATATTTTTTGAAATGAACGGTGTCGGATACATCAGAGAACACCAGGTTATCGGTCTGGCCCTTGATATCCACGTTCATTTTATCGAAATAAATATTGTCGGTGGCAATGCCGGGACCCAGGGCCACACTCCACCTGGGGTTGGTCTTGAAAGGGAAATCCAGCATCAGGTACATGTTGAAAGTTCTTGAGAATCCCTTGGTGCGGATGGAATCGGGCTTGCCGTTCCACTGGGTATAACCCAATTGCAAAAGGAAATTATCGTTGGAGCGGGTTGACTGTGGCTTCAATACCCGGCGGGTGATCATGGAATCGGTCTGGGCAAAAACAGCGGTAGTGAAACAGATGGCCAGGGCAGTAATAACTATTCTTCTCATATATAATCTTGAATGAACAAATGTATTTTCCACGAGGTTAATGAAAGGTTAATGAACTGCGAAGATAGAGCAGGATTTGCAGGATGAGAGGATTTGCAGGATATGAAGGCTTATGGCTGTTGGCCATTGGCAGCCAGCAGCAACTTTGGAAAAATTTCACGATTGACATTTCATGCCGGCTTATTTCGTTTTCAAATGTTTCACCAGGTCTTTAAAATAACCAGCGGACCAGACGTCTAAAACACCTGCGTCTGGAATAAACCGTACAATTTCATCCCGGATGGAATCGAAGGATACCGTATTAATTTTTTCAACCAAGAGTAAATGCAACTCTTCTTCTGAAAGGGTAGGCTTTTTCCAGTCTCCACTTTCCAATGCCCGTGTTTTGAAATGTTCCAGGTGAAGCGGAATGGCTTTTTTAATATACCATTCCAAATCAAACCAGTCGCGTCCTTTAACTCTCGATTTCCATTTACGGAATAACAGTGCATGCATTTTCCCTGCAAAAAGATCGGGAAGCGTAAAGCATTTTACATAGAAGGAAAAGGGCCGAAGCAGCAATTTCTCTTCTGTCTCAAATCCCAAAGGTGGTTCCCTGTCTACTTCGAGCTTGAATTTGATTGCAGGAATATGTGTCAGCCCGGTCTGTGGAATAGCGCCATCCAGTGTCAATTCTTTCCATATAGTTTCTGATTTTAGAAAAGCCGAGTCAATATTGGTCATAGCAGTTTTCTTTTTTTCCTTTACCGTAACCTTCATGCCGGCCGCTTCAAACTCCTTGACAATACCGCCCAGGTAGGGTGATAAGGAAAAGCTCTTGTCCACCTGAAGCAGCGAAAAATCCAAATCCTCTGAGAAACGGTTTAATCCGTGAAAAATGCGAAGGGCAGTGCCGCCATAAAAAGCGGCTACTTCAAAAAAGCCGCTGCGTTGCAGCCCGGCGAGCGCGACTTCCTGCATGATTTCCCTGAGGGCCGCCTCTGCTTCTTCTCTGTTTTGTGGCTTATATCCATCGAGCCATTCTTTGATCATAGTTGTTCCAATGTTTTAATCAGTATGCTAATACTTTG
>CAYWSQ010000001.1:21163-30218 GCA_964460925.1 uncultured Flavisolibacter sp.
CTCCACCCAAGACCTGATCTCTGCCAATCGCAGCCTCTTTAGACCCTCTTCCTCCAGGCGTAGATCGTCCAACAGAAATTCCATGGTACCGCGAACGCTCCGCAGAAAGATGCCGCTGGTCATAATGATCTTATCGCATAGCGCCTTTTCAGGGGTGGCCATGAGCACCCGTTGCTTTGTGGTTAGTGAGACCGCCGTAATGCCAAAAGCATAGTAAGGTAAACTTGCCTGCAGGTAACGGAACCTGCCGACCGGTGTCTGGTATAGTTTGGAAGATTGTAACGTCACCGAGACTATTTCATAAACCCGCTCTGGAATCAGGCCCCAATGTGACAGCGCTGTTTCCAGCGAAACATAAGAAGGTCCCCTCATGTGGTTAGCCAGTAAAAAGGAACTGGGCTTCTCGACATTCACCCGGGGACCGGGTATGTACAAACCACGCCGAACCCGGGTCAATTGCCCGGACTTTATCAACTCGTGGATCTTGTCATTTGGCCTTCGATACTCCTTTAAGAGGTGCATCATTACCTGCCGGTTAAGAGGTTCCTCAGCATATTGCTGGATAAAATCTTTGAAATTTGTGACCATTGCTAAATAATAAGTAGATACTCGGCAAATATCCGATTATTATATTCAGATTTTACAATCCCTCCGTGTATTTTATAGATTAGCAGGAATTCCGATGAGCCATAAATATTTATAATATTCTACTAAAAGCCGAGTGTAGTCTTTTGAGGAAGTTGGAGCACCCATACCCGAAAGTTGTTTAAAAAATAAAAAGCCACCTAAGGGTGGCTGTCACTACTGATAGTTATTATGTGGATCCTGCTGGGATCGAACCAGCGACCCTCTGATTATGAGTCAGATGCTCTAACCGTCTGAGCTAAGGATCCTGCCCGGGGGCGGCGGCAAAAATAGGAAAACGAAGGGAATAATTTTCGGAGTTTGTGAAGGCTTATGGCTGTTCGCCATTGGCTATTGGCTGGGGTGTATCAAAGAACAGTTAGTTCTTTTACCGCAGAGAGAGAGGCTTATGGCTTATAGCCATTGGCCATTGGCTTTGAATCATTCTCGATCATCAAACCATCATCCTGTCAATCCAAAAATCCTGCAAATCCTGATCCAGACAAGAGAGGCTTATGGCTGATAGCCATTGGCCATTGGCTGGGGAATCCTTTTCGATCATCAAACAAGCATCCTGTCAATCCCAAAATCCTGTAAATCCTGATTCAGACGCGCTCTTATCAAAAGAAATTGATAGATTCATCCATGCATTTTCCGCTAATAAGAAGCTGTTTTTTGATGCTCATTTTGGCTGCATGCAAATCCCAAAAAACAGCGGAGCGAAGCCTTGTGATTTATCCAGATCCTTCAACACTCACTATCACTGATTCCTTCCGGCACCTGCTCCCCATCCTTGATACTATCTGGTACCGCGACCAGTTTTTCAGGTATGACCTTTATTCTGGTTCAAAGAAAGAACAACAGAAAAAAAGTAAAGCATTCAAAAAAAATGGTGATAAAGTCAGGGAATGGGATGCAATGAATTTATCATTGGTGGATGAAATTATCAGTAAATATGGCTGGTTAGGTCCGCGCCAGGTTGGTTTGAGGGGCATGTCTGCGCTCTTTCTTCCCATCCAGCATGCTGATCTGAAATCCCAGGAAAAATATCTGCCTTTGATCAGGCAGGCGGCTATTGATAAGAAAGTCATCCCTTCATATTATGCCATGCTAGCTGACCGGGTTGCCATAAAAAACAAAAGACCCCAGGTTTATGGAACACAAATAAATGGAGCGGGTGGAAACCCTGAAATCATGCCTCTTGTAAATCCGGATAGTGTTGATGTCTGGAGAAAATCAATCAATATGGCCCAAACCATGGAGCAATATGTAAAAACATGGAATCTCACCTGGGACAAAGAGGAATATAAAAAACATCTTCCCGGCTTAATGAAAAAGTATGGGATGGTGGATAGTTTGGGGCAGAAATTGTGAGAGGCTTATGGCTGTTAGCCATTGGCTATTGGCTGCAGAATCATTTTCGATCAACAAACAATCATCCTGTCAATCTTAAAATCCTGCAAATCCTGATTCAGACAAGGGTGACTCTAACTACAGACTTCAGACTAAATAGTACACACCATTCTCTAACGACTCTGACTTTGAACTTTGAACTTTGAACTCTATTTCACTTCTTCAAACTCAATATAATCCCCCTCAATAGGCTTCTTCTCCGGTATCGGCTGCGGACGCGCCTGCTGTTGCTGCTGCCTCTGGGCTTCTTCCATTTTCTGCTGCATTTCCCTGAAGCCGCGCTTTACTTTTTTCGTGGTACGGTACACCGGGATCACCAGGTTGAAGATCAGTTTCCAGGCCAGGTAAAACAAAAAAGCGTAGAAAAGAAACTTCACAATGCTCATGTTTCAAAGATAGCCCCTGCCCCTTCCCTAAAGGGGGTGGGGGGTGTTAAATCCTCCTAAAACATGGGAAATTCCGGTCTCAATCAAACATGGTCATCAATTTGCAGGAGTATCTTAGAACTATGCCTGGTAAAACGCTTCCCCCTAAAAAACGTTTCATCAAAGCGACCCTGATCACCTTTGGGATCATCGCCGCTTTGGGGGTAGGCCTGCATATCTGGTTCGTGAACAATGCCCGCCGCATGATCCGCAACGTGGTGTTCACAGAATCCAAAGGCAAACTCAAACTGGAACTCTCCCAGGTGAGCTATAATTTTTTTACCAACAACCTCACCGTAAAAGAGGCCAGCCTTGTAAGCACCGACAGTACCACCGAAGAGGTCAGCTACCGGATCAGCTTTGACAGGCTTTCCATGCGGGTAGGCTCGTTCTGGCCCCTGCTCACCAACAGGCAGGTATCCATCGATTCCATACATATCCTACAACCCGATATCGTTATCACGCAATGGAGGAAAGACACTACCAAAAAACAAAAGGTGGAAGAGATCTCCATTCCCCGCCAAATGGGAAAGATCTATTATTCCATGCTCGATGCCCTCGAAGCTTTCAGCATCCAACGCATTGCCATCGTTGACGCAAGCGTGAAACTCATCAACAAAATCAAGCCCGAAGCAGAACCGGTTTATATCTCCAATATTGATTTCAACCTTCTGCGGAAACCGGGTGTTGACGGAAAGCGGGATGAATTCATTCCAGAAGAACAAACCGTTGACCTCACCACTTCCTTCCAGAATATTTCACTCCCGGGGGGCCGCCACAACCTGGCTTTCCGGCATTTCCAGTTGAACCTGTTCAACAAAAGGATTGAGTTTGACAGTTGCACTGTCACCGCCATGGGGGGCGACAGCCTGACCAGTAACTATAAAATATTTTTCGACAAACTGATCCTGGGCGGGGTTGATTTCGGCGCCATGTACAGCTACAACCTGATCAAAGCCGATTCGGTTTATTGCGAGAACCCGCAGTTCGATATCAACATCAACACTTCTGTGGCCAATGCCAATACCAAGGCCAAAAGACCCGACCCGGAAAAGATCATCCAGGAGCTGACTGGTGACCTCGACCTGGCCTATGTTGGTGTGAAAAGCGCCGGCATTCATATCAATATCACCGGTAAAAACAACAGGTCACTTTTCAACTCTAATAAGGATGATTTTGAAATGAGGGGATTGCGCATCCATGCCGACTCCACCCAGCCGGTTACCGTTGACCGCTTCGACATGCTGGTGCGTGACTATCACCTGTTCAATGAAGACAGTTCCGCGGCCTATACTTTCGATAGCATTCATTTTGAAAACAACAAGATCACGCTGAACAATTTTGCCGTTACCACCACTTCCTCCCCTGATAAGAGAAGAAGTGAAAGGGATTTTCGTATTCCTTATTTTGAATTGACAGGGCTCGACTGGTACCAGCTCATTTTCGAAGAAAGCCTGGTGGCCCGCGAAGCTGTACTCTATGATCCAGTGATCAGGTATGTAAAAAGAACACCTGTCAACAAAAGAAATAACAAAAACAGCATCTTTCGCTCACTTCGTGTACTGGATGATGTGATTACGCTGGACAGGATCTCGCTGGTGAATGGACAGATCGATATGCAGTTGAGTCCTACTACCTCACTCAAAATCCGTAATGCCAACCTCACCATGAACAGCAACCTGGAAGAGATCACAGGTTTGCGCGAAGCAGTTGACCGGCTTTCGTTTTCCAACGCGGTAATCAATGTAAAAGATCTTTCCGCGGTCATCATCAACGCGGCCTATTCAGGTAAAGAGTTGATCCATGCCGACAAGATCTCCATCAACAGCCGTTCAAAAGCCACAACGGCGCTTGTAAACGATGTATATATTAATAACCTGCTGATCGATGAAAATTCTGAAACCATGCTGATTGATGGACTCAAATGGAGCAGCGCGCAGGTTTCACTGAGGCCCGGTGAGTCAGCAGGTGGTTCCAAACGGGCATCCAAAATCAATCTATCCAATATCTCGGGCAATAATACCCGCCTCAGTTTTGTGCAGGGGGAAAGCCAGGTGACCACGGAAGTGAAATCAATCAGGCTGGCTTCGCTGTTGAAAGATTTGTCCAACGAAGTAGTAGTTGATGGTTTGGAAATGAAGGGATCGGCACTGCAATTCAGGAAATCCCATACTTCTATCAATGCCGCATCTTACGATATCTCCAGCGAGCGCACTTCCACCATTGAAGGTTTGACATTCAAATCTGTTTACATCAAAGACAGCACGATCGCCACAATTCCACAGATGCAGTTTTCGGCAGATATCAACAGCCTGTTCAACGGCAGGCTGGAAGTTGACGGACTCTTACTTACCAAACCTGAGCTCCTGGTTCATAAATATTACAGTGATACTGCCATGAGACAGTCAACCACTTCAATGCCCATTCGTATCGGCAGCATGCGCGCCATCGAACCCGATATAAAGATCGCCATTCATAAAAATGATTCTTCCACTCTCATCAACCTGCCCCGCAGTGAAAATGGTTTGCTGGAGGCAGGAGGATTTCAATACGATGAAGAAGGATTGAAACTGGACCAGCTTTCACTGAGGTCTCATTCCGCCACCTTTAAAAAACCCAATGGTGATGTAATAGGAGTGGAAGATGGAAAGGTGGAAGCGGAACTTTCGCAATTGCAATTACGCAATGGTGCCAACAGGGGCTGGGCTGCGGTGGTCGACCGTTTATACCTGAAGAACCCTAACAGTTTTGCACTTGGAAAAAATAATACCCTTTCATTCAAAGAAGCTTCATTCGGAAACCTCAGCCTGTCATCTGCATCTGTAACCGATGTAAGCCGGTTGCTTAAGGATAATATCTCGGCATGGATGCGTACCACAACAGGCCATTATTCAGACAGCATTAAAACACTGAAATGGTATAATGCCGAATACAGCTCCGCAAAAAAAATGCTTTCACTGGATTCTTTTCAATACCAGCCCAGCCAGCACAGGGATTCCGTGATGGCCCAGGCAAAATTCCAGACCGATTATATCACGCTCAAAACCGGTTCGCTGGTCATGGATGGATTTGACCTGGAAAGATTTGAAAAAGACAGTTCACTGATCGCGGAGAATATCATCATCAACGATCCATTGATCACTGTTTACCGGGATAAGGCGCCTCCTTTCCAGTCGGGCATTCTCAAACCCTTGCCTGTGGATATGATAAGGCGCATAACCATGCCCGTGGAAGTGGGAAGGGTGAAAGTGGTGAATGGCTGGCTGAGTTACACGGAAAAGAACGCGAAGACCAGGGCCGAGGGCACCCTACTTCTTACCAATATGGAAGCGGAGTTGTCGAATGTAAAAAACCGTGAGATGGATGAAGAGGATAGTCTTCAGCTCACCGTGAACGCCTTTCTTATGGATTCCGCCGAGCTTCGTCTCAGTGTAAAACAATCTTATACCGACACGTTAAAAGGGTTTTTGATGAACCTCAGGCTTCGTCCCACCACCGTTTCTTTCCTCAATCCTGTACTGGTGCCGCTGTCCAATGTCATGATCACTTCGGGAACCATAGATTCCTTTCACATGAGAGCCATCGGGCATGAAGAACTGGCGATTGGGGAAATGAATATGTATTACCACGATTTGCGCATCAGGCTTGTGAAAGATGCGGACCGCAACAAGACCAGCCTGGGAAGCCGGATCGCCACTTTCCTGGCCAATACCTTCATCATCCGGAAAAATAACAAGGGCCGTACCGGCACGGTGTATTTCGAAAGGCTTAAGGACCGGTCCTTCTTCAATTATATCGTAAAAATGACCTTTAGCGGCATGGCCAGCAGTATTGGTGTCAAGAAAAACCGCAAGTACATGAAGCAGTATAAAAAGGCCCTAAAAGAAAAAGGTCTGCCCCCTATTGATTTCAATTAGCCTCATCTTGCCAAAGGCCATTAGCCATTGGCCATTGGCCTTTGGCTGGTTCACCGTTTGCATAAGACAGCTATATGGACGAAACAAAGGCTGCGGAGGAGGAAGTAAGAACGCCCGGTAAACTGGAAAATTTTTTCCTTGGTATCTATCATGCATTTTCATTTGCCATGCGGTTTTTCCGGGAGGTATTCCTGCCGCCTTACCAATGGAAAGAAGTGATGCGGCAGTGTTACCAGATTGGTTATAAATCCCTGCCTCTTATTTCCATCACCGGGTTCATCACAGGACTGGTCTTTACCAAACAGTCGAGACCTTCGCTGGCAGATTTTGGTGCTACATCCTGGCTGCCTTCGCTGGTTTCAATTGCCATCATGAGAGCGTTGGCGCCCCTGGTAACCGCCCTCATCTGTGCGGGCAAGGTTGGTAGCAGCATTGGCGCTGAACTGGGCTCCATGAAGGTGACCGAACAGATAGACGCGATGGAAGTTTCAGCCATCAATCCTTATAAATACCTGGTGGTGACAAGAGTAATGGCAACCACCCTCATGATCCCGTTGCTGATGTTTTACACCGCATTTGTAGCAATGATGGGTTCATTTCTTGATATCAATGCCAATGAACAAACCAGCCTGACCACTTTTTTTGAAAATGCTTTTTCCAGCATTTCCTTTCTTGATTATTTCACTTCACTGGTAAAAGCGCTGGTTTTTGGTTTTACTATTGGGATAGTGAGCAGTTATAAAGGCTGGAATGCCTCGCAGGGCACCATGGGCGTGGGTTTGGCGGCTAATGCTTCCGTGGTCACTTCCATGTTCCTGATCTTTATTGAAGAGATCATCATTGTTCAGCTTTCAAATTTTTTAAGGAATGGTTGATAAAAACGGAAGCAGGGAAAAGGTGATCAGCATACAGGGGCTGTATAAATCTTTTGGCAGGAACCATGTGTTGAGAGGGGTTGATCTAGACGTGCATAAAAGGGAGAACGTAGTGGTATTGGGAAGATCGGGCACCGGCAAATCTGTTTTGATCAAGATCATCGCGGGGTTGCTTAAACCAGACCGGGGCCGGGTGAATGTGCTGGGTATGGAAGTGGAAGAATTGAATGAAAAGGAACTGAGAGCCCTTCGTTTGAAACTGGGATTTTCTTTCCAGAACAGTGCCTTGTACGACAGCATGACGGTAGGAGAAAACCTGGAATTTCCACTGGTGCAGAATTACAGGCACTTGTCAAGAGCGGAGGTGGAAAGATCCATTGATGAAGTGCTGGAGTCAGTGGGTTTGCTGCAGACGAAGGACCAGATGCCTTCGGAATTGTCGGGCGGTCAGAGGAAACGGATCGGTATCGCGAGAACGCTGATCATCAAACCCGAGATCATGCTGTATGATGAACCAACGGCGGGACTGGATCCCATCACCAGCATCGAGATCAATGAACTGATCAACGAAGTGCAGGAGAAGTATCATACCAGTTCCATCATCATCACGCATGATCTTACCTGTGCCAAGTCAACAGGCGACCGCATTGCCATGCTGCTTGATGGTAAATTCATTGCACAGGGCAGCTTCGACGAGGTTTTTGCCTCGGATGATGAGCGGATCAGGAGTTTTTACGATTACAATTTTATACATCATAAATGAAAAGCAATAACAATAGAAAAGCGGTGACGGTGGGTGTTTTCATCGTGGTGGGCATCCTCATCTTCGTGGTAGGACTGCTCACGCTGGGCGGACAGAAAAAAACCTTTGAGAAAAAGATCCAGGTGAAAGCGGTGTTTGATGATGTGGGCGGACTGCAGGAAGGCAATAATATCTGGTTTTCGGGTGTAAAAGTGGGAACGGTGAAAGAGATCAATTTCACACCCGATTCAAAGGTGGAAGTGATCATGAATATTGAGACCAAGGCCCAGCCATTCATTAAGAAAGACGCGAAGGCCAAGATCAGTTCCGAAGGTTTTATCGGTAACAAGATCGTTGTGCTATCTGGCGGCTCACCCACGGGACCGGCCATAGCGGAAGATGATATCGTGACCGTAGAAAACGGTTTGAATACAGACGAGATCCTGGCTACTTTCCAGAAGAACAACCAGAACCTGCTGGCCATTACCGGCAATATCAAAATGATCTCGGAAAGATTAGAGGCAGGTGAAGGTTCAGTAGGAAAATTATTGAAAGATGAAACCCTGGCCAATACGCTGGAAGCAGCCGTGGTGAGCCTGAGGCAGGCCTCCACCAATGCCCAGCAGTTAACAGCCCAGGTGTCTGATTACGCGGCCAAGCTGCAGTCGCCCGGCTCACTCACCAATGACCTGGTGACCGATACCCTTATTTTCAGCAACCTGAGAACCACGGCCGCGCAGCTCAGTGCATTTTCCAAAAGCGCCAACGTGGTATCCGACAACCTGAAACTCGCGAGTAATAATATTAAGGAGGTGAGCGAAAGTCTTAACAGCAGCGGGTCGCCCGCGGGTGTGCTTTTACATGATAAGGAAGCCGGTGAGAACCTGAAGCGCACCCTGGCCAACCTGCAGACCGGCTCGCAAAAGCTGGATGAGAACCTGGAAGCGTTGCAGCATAATTTTTTGTTGAGAGGGTTTTTTAGGAAGAAAGAGAAAGAGAAAGTGAAAGAGTAGAGCGGAGAAACAGTGCGGCGTGCGGAGGACGCGGCTACTGTAAGGT
>CAYWSQ010000001.1:30318-64121 GCA_964460925.1 uncultured Flavisolibacter sp.
AAAGAGTAGAGCGGAGAAACAGTGCGGCGTGCGGAGGACGCGGCTACTGTAAGGTTTGTTTGAGTCTAGGTCTTGTAGCTTGCAGCTTGAAGCTTGATGCTAGAAGCTAGCAGCTTAAAAATATTTGGTCCGAATGCCGCCTTTCGCTTACATTTGCAAAGGCTAAGAACGAAGGAAGGGAACGAAAACGTTCCCTTCTTCTTTTGAGTTATGCAAGCAGAAACATTAATCAGCGAGATCGGTAAAAAGCTGGAGGCGGTTCTTTCGGCGCAGCCATCGCACTTCCTGGTAGAGATCAGGATCAAACCCACGAATAACGTTAAGGTTTTTATTGATGGCGACGAAGGGGTGATCCTTTCAGACCTCATCCAGTACAACCGCAAATTATACAAGGAACTGGAGGAAAGCGGGCTGTTTCCTGACGGGGACTTTTCCCTGGAGGTTTCTTCACCCGGGCTGGACGAGCCATTGAAACTCTTCCGCCAGTACAAAAAGAACCTGGGCCGTTTTGTAGATGTAACGCTGGCCGACAATTCAAAGGTGGAAGGCAAACTGCTCGAAGCTGCTGAAGAAGCCATAGTAGTAGAAACAGAAACAGGGAAAGGAAAGAAGAAAGAGGTAAAGCAGGAAAGAATTCCTTTCGACCAGGTCAAAACCACTAAGATCCAGATCAAATTCTGAGGACCAAAGCCTTTACCGGCGCTGGTTTTCGGGTAAAACGATAAAACAAGCAAGGCAGGCGAAACCTGCGGAAAAATTCAACAATATATGGCTAGTATTAACCTGATGGAGGCATTCCAGGAATTCAAGGATGCTGAAAATATTGACCGCCCTACGCTCATGCGTGTAGTGGAGGATGTGTTCAAAACCCTTTTGCGTAAGAAATACGGCAGCGACGAAACCTTCGACGTAATCGTGAACGCGGAAAAAGGTGACCTTGAAATCTTCCGCCGCCGCAACGTTGTGGATGATGGCGATGTCTATAATACGCTGGAAGAAATTGAAGTGAGTGAGGCCAAGAAAATTTCTCCCGACTATGAAGTGGGTGAAGAAGTTTACGAGGAAGTGAATCTGGAAGATTTCGGCCGCCGCGCCATCCTGGCCGCCAAACAAACTTTGGCCAGCCGTATCTCGGATCTTAAGAAGAATGTACTGGCAAAAAAATACCAGGACCGCATTGGTGAGATCATCAGCGCCGAGGTTTACCAGGTTTGGAAAAAAGAAATTTTGCTGCTGGATGAGGAAGGCAATGAGCTGATTCTCCCCAAGAGCGAGCAGATACCACAGGATTATTTCAAGAAAGGAGAGAATATCCGTGCCGTAGTGAAGAAAGTGGACATGAAGAATAACACGCCGGTGATCATTCTTTCACGTACTTCGCCTGATTTTCTGGCAAAACTTTTGGAAATAGAAGTGCCTGAGATCTTCGACGGCCTGATTGTTATCAAAAAAATTGTGCGTGAACCGGGTGAAAGAGCTAAAGTTGCGGTAGAATCTTACGACGATCGTATCGATCCCGTTGGCGCCTGCGTAGGTATGAAGGGCAGCCGTATTCATGGTATCGTACGTGAATTGAAAAATGAAAATATTGACGTGATCAACTGGACCAACAACATCCAGCTTCTGATCCAGCGTTCATTGACACCAGCCAAGATCACTTCCATGGAACTTGATCAGGATACAAAACACGCGAATGTGTATTTGCGTCCCGACCAGGTATCACTGGCCATTGGCCGCAGGGGTGTGAACATTAAACTGGCCTGCGACCTTACCGGTTTCGAGCTGGATGTTTACCGTGATAATGAAGGAGAGGTGGAAGAATTCGACATCGACCTGGAAGAATTCAGCGATGAGATCGAAAGCTGGGTGATTGATGAACTCAAGCGTGTGGGTTGTGATACGGCAAGAGCCGTTCTTGATCTGACAGCCGAAGAACTGGAAAGAAGAACCGATCTTGAAAAAGAAACCATTGATGAAGTAAGGAAAGTGTTGCAGGCAGAATTTGAGAAAGAATGACCCCTACCCCTGGAGGGGTATGGGTAGCTATAATAAATAAACGACTTAATAGTCCCTTTAGGGATTTAGGGGTTAAAAACCAGTTAATGGCAGAAACAATTACGACACCCAGGTTGATGGCAGCCGCCAAGGAATTTAACATCGGTAAGGATACCCTTGTTGATTTTCTTGTGGGCAAAGGATACAGCAGGGATGACCTGAAACCTACGGCAAAGCTTACGGAAGATATGTACCGTGCTTTGCAAAATGAATTCCAGAGCGACAAGGTGGCTAAACTCAAAGCCATCCAGGTCGACCTGCCAAAAGGCGCAGTAGCTGAAGCAAAGAAGAAAAAGGACGAGGAAGAGATTCATTTCCGCGGCAAGGAAGAAAAGAAGACCGTGAAGAAAGAAGAACCCGCACCAGCACCGGTAGCAGAGGTGCCTGTTGTAGAAGCCCCGCCTCCGCCTCCTCCTACACCTCCTCCTGCTGAACCAGAACCGCCTAAGGAACCTGAAGTGGCCAAGGTGGAAACACCGGAAATAGAAGGTCCGAAAGTGTTGGACAAGATCGACCTATCGGCAATTGATTCTTCTACCAGGCCAAAGAAATCAACTAAGAAAAAGAAGGAAGAGGAAAAGGCTGAACCGGTAGCAGAAGCTGAAGAGACACCAGTTGTTGAAACTCCTGTGGCTGAAGTGACGCCCCCTCCGGTTGTGGAAACCCCGCAGGAAGATGAACCAGTTATTGAAAATATAAGGGCTGAAAAAATTGAAGGCCCCAAGATCCTTGGCAAAATAGAATTACCGGTGGAGAATGATACGCGTCCGCAAAAAGCTGACGAGAAGCGCAAGAGAAAGAGAATACCGATCGAGAAAAAAGATGGAGGTGCACAGGGAGCCAGGCCTGCAGGTCAGGGTGGCGGAGCCCGTATCGGCATCCAGCGCAACACAGGTGGTGCCACAGGAGAAAGAGGCCGTGGCGGACAGCAGAATAAATTCGGGCAGCGCTCCGGTGCCCGTCCAACCTTTGCCAAACGTGGTGAGGACAAACAGATCGACGAAAAAGAAATTCAACGCAAGATCCAGGAAACACAGGCTAAACTTTCAGGTGGTAAGGGCAAGAGCATGAAAAAGCTCCGCCGCGACCGCCGCAATGAAGCTGCTGAATCCATGGATGGTGCAGAAGATAATAAGCTGCAGGTAACGGAATTCATCAGCGTGAGCGAACTCGCGAACCTGATGGATGTAAGTTTCGCTGAAGTGATCGCCAAATGTATGGGCCTTGGTATCATGGTATCCATCAACCAGCGTCTTGATGCTGAGGTGATCGAACTCGTGTCAAGTGAATTCGGCTTTGACGTGGAATTCATTGACATGGAAAAACAAATGGAAATGGATGAGGAAGAAGAAGTGGATGATGAGGCCGACCTCAAGCCACGTTCTCCCATCGTTACCATCATGGGTCACGTTGACCACGGTAAAACTTCCTTGCTTGACTATATCAGGAGTGCAAGCGTGGTGGCCGGTGAAGCGGGTGGTATCACCCAGCACATTGGTGCCTACCAGGTGAACCTGCCCGATGGCAAAGACATCACCTTCCTCGATACACCAGGTCACGAAGCGTTTACGGCTATGCGTGCCCGTGGTGCCAAGGTTACTGACCTTGCCGTGATCGTGATCGCTGCTGATGATGCCATCATGCCCCAGACACGTGAAGCCATCTCGCATGCGCAGGCTGCACAGGTACCTATGATCTTTGCGATCAACAAGATCGATAAGGATGGTGCCAACCCTGCCAAGATCTATGAGCAGCTCGCGCAGATGAACATCCTCGTGGAATCTTGGGGTGGTAAATTCCAGAGCCAGGAGATCAGTGCCAAGCAGGGATTGAATATTGATCTGTTACTTGAAAAAATATTGCTCGAGGCCGAGATCCTTGACCTGAAAGCCAATCCTTCAAGAGAGGCGAATGGTACCATTATCGAGGCAACGCTTGATAAAGGCCGTGGATTCGTAGCCACCGTACTCGTACAGAATGGTACGCTTAAAGCCGGTGACCTGGTTGTGAGCGGACAACATTTCGGACGTGTGAAGGCTATGATGAATGAAAGGAACAAAAAAGTGAGTGAAGCACCTCCTTCCACACCGGTATTGATCCTTGGTCTGAATGGTGCGCCGCAGGCTGGTGAAACCTTCAGGGTTTACCAGGATGAAGCGGAAGCCAAAGAAATTGCCAACCGCCGTGCACAGATCCTGCGCGAACAGGGTATGCGTGCGAAGAAACACATTACACTTGATGAGATCGGGCGCCGTCTTGCTCTCGGAAGCTTCAAGGAATTGAAGGTGATCATCAAGGGTGACGTGGATGGTTCGGTTGAAGCATTAAGTGACTCATTACAGAAATTATCTACGCAGGAGATCCTGGTGAGTGTGATTCATAAAGGCGTAGGCCAGATCAATGAAAGTGATATCGTGCTGGCGGAAGCCTCCGATGCCATCGTGATCGGCTTTAACGTAAGGCCCTCCATGCAGGCAAACAGGCTGGCTGACAAGGCAGGTATCGAGATCAAACTTTACTCCATCATCTACAACGCTATTGAAGAGATCAAGAGCGCGATGGAGGGTATGCTTGAACCGAAGATCCAGGAAAAGATTGTTGCCAACGTGGAGATCCGCGAAGTCTTCAAATTCGACAAAGCTACTGTTGCCGGTTGCCAGGTGATAGAAGGAAGGATCAAACGTGATAACAAGATCCGCCTGATCCGTGATGGTATCGTGGTATATCCAACGGGAGAAGGCGCCAGTGCTGAACTCGGGTCGTTGAAGCGTTACAAAGATGATGTGAAGGAAGTGCTTTCCGGAATGGAATGCGGTCTCACTATCAAGAACTATAACGACATCAAGGTTGGAGATATCGTGGAGGCCTACGAGGAAGAAGAAGTGAAGAGAACGCTGTAGAGAAGAAGTCCATGGATGATGGACCATGGACCATGGACAGCGGTTCAGGATCAGATAAAGTTTTGGAATTCATAATGAAATCCCCTCATGCGAGGGGATTTTTTCATGGATATAGTTTAGAAAAATATTCCAGATCAGTTGTTCTCTCTGCAATTCACTCTACCCCTCACCGCACATAGCCGCTCCACTCATAACACAACCCGGTTGACCTGTCTCTCGCAGGGATCTGGAGTATACTGCCCTCATTGACATGTAGAGATTGTGAATTTCATCAACCCCCACAACGCACACAACCTCTCCACAATAACACAACCCGGTGGACCTGTCATCCCGCAGGGATCTGGTGTATGCGTTACAACTACGTTGATAACACTTCAAAGTATCAGCACTTTACTCTACCAATAGAAAAATCACACAAAGTTTTGTTGATATCACCAATGGAAAGATCACAACCGCTCTGACATTTACCTTATGAACAAAACTTACTACCTATACATAATCACCAACGCTACCAGAACAGTACTTTATACTGGTATAACGAACAATCTCAAAGCCCGCATTATTGAGCACTACCTGAAACTCAAACCACGTTCATTTCCGGCGCGATACAATGTATGTTACCTTTTATACTATGAGCCCTTCGATTACATTCTTGACTGCATTGCCAGAGAAAAAGAAATTAAAAAATGGTCAAGGAAAAGAAAAATGGAGCTGATTAATACAATAAACCCTGAGTTGATGTTTTTGAATGAAAATTTATTTGGTTGTTGGCCACCAAAGGAGATGGAATCATTGATGCGGGTGAAGAAATGAAAATAAGATTTGACTTTGTTATTAATCGATAAAGCGACATATGCGCCATTCGTTATGGAACTGAAATAAAAACTGTTGTCGACGTTGTGGTTATGCATACTCCAGATCCCTGCGGGATGACAGGTCGGAGAGGGAGTGTTGTTGGTGGAGAGGCTGTGTGCGGTGCGGGGTGGTTCGCTTTGCATGGTTTAAAACTAAGAAGGGTTGTGATTATGCATACTCCAGATCCCTGCGGGATGACAGGTCAGAAAGGTAGTGGTGTTATTGGAGAGGCTGTGTGCGGTGAGGGGTGGTTTGCGTTGCAAGGTTTAAGACTGTAAGAAGGGTTGTTATTATGCATACTCCAGGACCCTGCGGGATGACAGGTCAAAGGGGTCGACGGGGGCGGAGCGGCTGTGTGCGGTGTTGGGCCTTTCACGCCTCACGCCTCACGCCTCACGTCTCACGTCCATGGACTTCAAAGATTTGTTAATCCCCACCCCAATCCCACCAATTCCCCTCTTAAAGTCTAAATTTGAACACATTTCTTTTTTATGAAAAAGCTGCTTTTCATTGCTATTGCCTGTTTTATGGCTGCTATGCCTTCTTTGGCTCAGCCCAAAAAGGTGGTGGCCGATAAGATCGTGGGTATCGTTGGCGATCATATCATTCTTTATTCCGACATCCGCAATGCCATGGCTGACATAGCCCGCCAGGGTGGACAGGTACCGGCAGGTGCGGAATGTTCCATCATTGAACAGTCACTCGTTTCCAAAGTGCTTATGCTCCAGGCTATGAAGGATTCACTGGTGGTAACGGAAGAAGAAGTGGAAGCAGACCTTGACCTTCGTGTACGTGATTTCATCCGTACCTACGGATCACAGGAAGCAGTTGAACAGCTCGCAGGGAAAACCATCTACCAGATCAAGGACGATGCAAGAGAATCCATCCGTGAACGCAAACTCGCCGAGGCCATGCAAATGAAGATCCTCGAGAATGTACGCATCACACCCGCTGAAGTAAAAGTTTATTTCGACCGCATACCAAAAGACAGTCTTCCTTTCTTTGAATCAGAACTGGAGGTTGGCCATATCGTCATCTATCCCAAAGCCTCACGTGACCTGGAACAATATGCCATTTCTGAACTCACCAACTACCGGCGCATGATTGATGAAAAAAAGATCAGCTTCGAGAATGCAGCAAAAAGATATTCTGAAGACCCGGGTTCCAAGGACAGGGGCGGACAGTACCAGCTCAACCGGAATGAGAAAACCTGGGATCCTGAATTCCTCAGGGCAAGCTTCCGCCTGAAAGAAGGTGAGATCTCTCCCATCATCAAATCTAAATTCGGGTACCATATCATCCAGATGGTGCAGCGTAATGGCGATGATGCCATTGTGCGTCACATCCTGAAGATCCCTCCTGTTACCGAGGACGAAGTGAATGCGGCTATTTCCAAACTGGATTCGGTTCGTGCAATGCTCATTGCAGGAACCACGGATTTCAGTTCGGCTGCTAACAAATACAGCGATGATGAAGCCACTAAATATTATGGGCCGCTGATTCCCAGTCGTGACGGCGATTCTTACAATACCATTGATGAACTGGATAAAGAGATTGTAACCACTATCAGCAAAATGAAGGTTGGTGAATTTTCACATCCTCATGAATTTGTTGATCCGCAGACCCAGAAAAAAGGAGTACGCCTTATTTACCTCAAATCCATGTCGGAGCCGCACGTAATGAACATCCGTGATGATTATAATAAAATTCAACAGGCCGCCCTGGAAGAGAAAAAATACCTGGCGCTTGAAAAATGGCTTACAGCCAACATTCCCAGCTACTACATCATGATCGATGATGATCTTTCCGGCTGCACCCAGCTTAAGAAATGGATGAAGAAAGATGTGGCTTCCAAATAAAGGAAAACCTTTAGCACCTTATAATAAGACCCGGAACATTCCGGGTCTTCATTTTTGAGATTATCTTTATGTGTTAACAGAACTGTGTAAGTGCCATTCCAATGTCTTTGTCCCTGAAAACCGCTTTGAGTTATACCGGCTCCGAATTATTCGAAAACAGCCCGCTTCCCTCCTGGGTTGTGAATGCAAAAAGTTTAGCTATTGTCGCCTCCAATCTTGCAGCCCGGTCAGGCTATAAAACTGTGGAAGGTCAAAAAATATTCCTTCAGTTGCTGGATGAATATTACCGCATCCTGCTCATGGAAAGAGTTTCGAGGTGCAGTAAGATTGAAGAGGTGAACGATTTGTATGTGCTGCTGGACAAAAACGGTAATAAAGTATTTGCAGATCTCTATGCTTCTTCGTTTGATCTCGGTGGACAATCATGCATCCAGTTCACAGCCATTCCTCATCGTAATCATCATGCACCAGGGGATCTGAAGGAGGAACATCATCGCTACAAATCCTACATGGAGAACAGCACCGATGGTATTTATTGCATGGAGTACAGGAAACCTGCTCCTGTAGACCTGGAATTTGATGAACTGGTTTTATTCTCACGGCAATACACCTATATTTCATATAGCAACCAGGCCATGGCCCGCATGTATGGTTTTGATAATAGCACGGACCTGAGAAATTTTTTGGAACCGCAGGTGCTGGATTTTGAAGACCCGCTGAACATATCATTTCTTGAAGCTTTCGTGGCTAACGGATATCATATCATTAATGCACCCTCTCATGAAAAAGACAGGAATGGAAATACCAGGTATTTTCTGAATACGCTGGTCGGAGTTATTGAGAACGGTCACCTCAAAAGGATCTGGGGAACGCAAAAAGATATCACTGAAAAAAAGATCACCGAAGAAAAGCTGCAACTGCTCGCGAGCCTGGTGGAGCAGACCTCTGATGTGCTTACCGCTTCCGATATTGATTTCAAACCCATTACCTGGAACAAGGCTGCTGAAACTGTTTATGGTATTAGCGGGGATGAGGTGATCGGAAGGGATCTGTCGGATTATATCACATTCAATTATACTGGTTATTCAAGGGAAGAAGTCAGAGCCATCCTTCGTGAAAAAGGAGAATGGCGTGGTGAAGCGAGTTTTGTACGGCCTTCCGACAAGAAATATGTTACCGTGATGTTTGGTTTCAAAACCCGGCTTGATGAACAGAACATGCCGATCGGTTACCTGATCAGCGCAAGCGATATTACTGAAAGAAAGTTTGCTGAATCAAGATTGAAGGAAAGCGAATCACGGTTTCGTGAAATGGCTGATTCCTCTCCCGTAATGATCTGGATGAGTAATGAGTCTAGCATTACTTCCTACACCAACCGCAAATGGATTGAGTTTACCGGTGTTGATATAACAGGTGATCCGCTGGGCTGGTCAAAGCTTGTTCATCCTGATGATCTTGAAACGGCGAAGGCTGTGTACATGGACGCTTTTAAAAGAATGGATGAAGTAACCATGCAGTACAGGCTGTGGAATAAGGATGGCAGCTACCGCTGGGTGCATGATGTGAGTGTTCCCCGGTTTACCAATGACCAGTTCATAGGTTATATTGGTTCGGTAGTGGATATTGAAGACCAGAAGCAGACCGAGAACCAGTTAAGATATAATGCCACGATCCTTGACAATGTTTCAGATATCATTGTTACCACAGATCTTGAGTACAAGGTGAAGAGCTGGAATCCGTCTGCGGAACATTATTATGGCATTCCGGCTGCCCAGGCTATGGGAGAGCGGATGAGTGAGATGATGCAGTTCCAGTTTACTGACATTAGTCTTGCCACCATATTGAAAGACCTGAATGAAAAAGGAGAATGGAAAGGTTCTTTGAGTTATGTGAACCGGAAAGGTGAAGAACGACATTTCCTGCATACGGTAAAGGGAATTTATAATGAAGCAAAACAAAAGATCGGCTATCTCGCCGCAGCCCGCGATGTAACAGAACGTGTAGTAGCTGAGAAAAAACTGGAGAAGAGCGAAAATTTCTACCGCACGCTCATTGCTGATTCCTCTAATGCCATGCTCCTGCTGGATGAATCAGGCATGATCAGTTTTGCTTCACCCTCGGTAAAAAAAGTGCTGGGTTACGAGGTCGCGGATATCGTTGGTAAAAACAGTTTTGAATTCGTTCATACGGAAGATCTTTTGTGGGCAGCCCAGTCCTTCCAGCAGGAAGTGAAAGAAAACCCGGTGGTAAAATCCATTGTGGTGCGATTGCTTAAAAAAGATGGCGAATGGCTGTGGTGCATGATCCGCGGACATAACATGCTGAATAATCCAAGCGTTAACAGCATTGTTATTTATTTTCATGATGATACCCTGCGCAAGCAGGCTAATGAAGCCCTTAAGGAAAGTGAAAAAAGGTTCCGCAACCTCATACGTGAATTGCAGATCGGTGTGTTCCTTACTGATGGTGAGGGATCTATCCTGCTTTGCAATCAATCCTTTGCAGCCCTGCTTTCTGCAACCGATGAGGAGTTGATCGGTCAGAATATTTATGATTTCATGATCGAAGGCATCATTGATGAAAAGGGTGAAGCGATCAGCCGCCAGGACAGCCTGCTGGAAAAGTTGCTGGAAACCCGGAAGCCGGTCAATAACTACGTTATGGGTGTGTTGCATCCCGAAACCGGTGAAAGGATCTGGCTTATGATCAATTCAGATCCTATTCTTGATGAGAACGGGCAGGTGAAACATGTGGTTCATTCGGTCACCAATATCACTGAAAGAAAAAAACTGGAGCAGAAGCTGATCTCTGAAAAAATTGATCACCAGCGGCAGCTTACACAGGCTACACTCGACGGCCAGGAAGCAGAACGCCGGGAGATTGGCAAGGAATTACATGATAATATCGGCCAACAGCTCACCACCATAAAACTATTCCTCGACCTGGCCAATTCCACAGCCGATGATAATACCCAGGAGATGGTGAACCTGGCACTCAAAGGTGTTGGTGATGTGATCAATGAAGTGAGGGCCATGTCAAGAGCGCTTGTGCCATCAACCCTGCAGGACCTCGGGCTGATAGAATCCATCAATGAACTGGTGGATTCCATTTCCAGGACCCAGGTGCTGCGCATCAGTTTTGATCATGATAATTTTGATGAACAATTGATGCCCGATAACCAGCAGCTCACCGTTTTCAGGATCGTGCAGGAGCAGTTGAACAATATTGTAAAACATGCAGGGGCCGGTAATGTAAACATCAGGCTCTCGCGCAAACTGCACGAGCTGGTGCTGGACATCAGGGATGACGGAAAGGGTTTTGATCCTAAAAAACTGAAAAAAGGCCTGGGCTTTATCAATATTTCCAACAGGGCTGAACTCTTTGGAGGCAAAAAGCACGTGGTTTCCAGTCCGGGCAAAGGCTGCTTCCTAAAGGTGCGTTTTCCGCTGTCGCATTCAAGTCTTCCCTCGAGCTTAACATAGATTGGACTAAATTTGCGTCCTGCCAGCCAAGTAGGATGGCCTGCTAAACTGGATGCCTGCTGTGGGCAGAATTCTAAGCCAATGAGTGACGCAATAAAACATGAATGTGGCCTGGCCTTCATCAGGCTCCGCAAATCTTTCTCGCACTACCAGCAAAAATATGGCTCCGTACTGTGGGGGTTGAACAAGATGTACCTCCTTATGGAAAAGCAGCACAACCGTGGCCAGGATGGTGCCG
The DNA here is from genome assembly GCA_964460925.1 of uncultured Flavisolibacter sp. Taxonomy (GTDB): domain Bacteria; phylum Bacteroidota; class Bacteroidia; order Chitinophagales; family Chitinophagaceae; genus Flavisolibacter. Next base: position 41,708 of record CAYWSQ010000001.1, read on the forward strand.
GACTTGCCGCTGTGAAGTTGAACGTGGAGCCCGGTTATCCTTTTCTCTCGCGCATCCGCAGCAGCAAACCCCAGCCCATAGCTGATATTTTCCGCCAGGTGGGTGAGGAATTCGGAGAGCTTCAGAAATTCAATCCAGATTTTGGTAATCACGCAGGTCTCATGAAAGGACATCTTTCCTTCCTGGGCGAAGTATTGCTTGGTCACCTTCGATATGGCACGCAGGGCAAGAACAATACGGAATTCTGTCATCCTTTTTTAAAAAGGAATACGGTTCCGGCCCGCAACCTGGCACTTGCCGGAAATTTTAATCTTGTCAATACCGATGAACTTTTTGAATTGGTAAATATTGACGCTGGAGAATTCCAAAAGCAAAGCGACCTGGCAGCCATGATGGAAGTGATCCATCATTTTGTGGTGAAGAGCGATGAAAGTTCACCCCACCAACTGGATATCGTAGAGGTGCTCAAAAAAGCGCTTAAACTTTTCGACGGTGGCTTTCATGTGGGCGGTGTGACCGGCAACGGAATTGGTTTTGTTTTCAGGGATGCGCATGGCATCCGCCCTTCTTATTATTACATGGATGAAGATGTGGTGGTAGCCGCTTCCGAAAGAGCTGCCATACGCACTGCTTTCAATGTAGGCGAGAACGAAGTGAAGGAACTGATGCCCGGCCAGGCACTGATTGTATTGGAGAACGGGCAGGTGAAAATTGAACAGGTACTGGAGCCAAAGGAAAGAAAGGCCTGCAGTTTTGAAAGGATCTATTTTTCCAGGGGCAGCGATGAAAAAATTTACAGTGAAAGAAAACGGTTGGGATATAACCTCAGCCGGCAGGTGTTGGAGTCAATAGATTTTGATTTGAAGAATACCATCTTCTCTTTCATTCCCAATACTGCAGAAGTGGCCTTTTATGGTCTTGTAAAAGGTTGCGAGGATTATCTCAATAATATCAAAGTCGAACGCATTGCCTCCTGGGGCAGTGAGGTGGATCCGGAGAAATTGCATGAGATGATCAACCGCAAGGTGCGGATGGAAAAGATCGCCATCAAGGATGTGAAGATGCGCACCTTCATCACCGAAGACGCGAGCCGCAATGAAATGGTGCAGCACGTGTACGATATCACCTATGGCACTGTGCGCAAGGGAGTTGATACGCTGGTAGTGATTGATGATTCCATTGTACGAGGTACCACGCTTAAGGAAAGTATCATCCGCATGCTGGCCAGGCTGGAACCCAAACGCATCATCGTGGTTTCATCTTCTCCCCAGATCCGCTATCCCGATTGTTATGGTATTGATATGAGCAAGCTGGGTGATTTTATCGCGTTCAATGCCGCGGTGGCCCTGCTCAAAGAAAGAAAAAATGAAGACCTGCTGCAGGACCTCTATGCCGAGTGCAAGGAGCTGCACCGCAACAACCAGTTGCATACAGTGAATGTGGTAAAACAGTTGTATAAATCATTCACTAACGAAGAGATCACCAAAAAGATCGCGCAACTCATCACACCACCCAATCTTTCCATCCCGGTTGATGTGATCTTCCAGACCATTGAATCATTGCATGAGGCCTGCCCCAATAACCTGGGCGACTGGTATTTTACTGGCAACTATCCCACAGCGGGTGGTAACCGCGTAGTAAACAAGGCATTCATGAATTATATGGAAGGCAAGAACCAGAGAGGTTATTGATCTTCCTGTAGATAAATAAGGTTATAAATAACAGCGCTTCATCAAAAATTAAATTATGAAAACACTGTTGCTGGTAAGGCATGCCAAGAGTAGCTGGGATACACCCGGCATGAAGGATTTTGACCGTCCCCTGAACGAGAGAGGGCGGAAGGATGCGCCTGAAATGGCAAAGCGGGTGAAGGATAAGGGAATCAATATTGATTTGGTTGTAACCAGTCCTGCCAAAAGAGCAAAAAAGACCGCGCAGTTTTTCGCGGAGGTTTTTGGTGAGAAAAAAGGAGAGATCAAGCTGGTTGATGAATTATACCTGGCCGCTCCGGAAGCTTTTGCAAGGACCATTCAATCGCTCGATAACCACAGCGGTTGTGTTGCGCTGTTTGCCCACAACCCGGGCATCACCGAATTCGCTTCTTCCTTATCCAATGTAAGGGTTGATGACATGCCTACCTGCGCCGTGTTTGCGGTACAGGCGGAAGTGAATCACTGGAATGAGTTCATGCAGGCTGAAAAAAAATTCCTCTTCTTCGATTATCCCAAGAACCCGATCGGCTGATCAGCGCTTGCGGATGTGAAGCTCGTTGCTTCCTTCTGCCATGATCACGCTTTGCATGGTTTTGTTGGTCACACGCCATTGTTCGCTGATGGCCGTGAAATGCGGATCCTGGGAATTGATCTGGATCCGGATCACATCATTGCGGTTGGCATCACGGATCATGCTCCAGGTACCACTGATTTCAGGTCCGGGACCCTGTGCTGAAAGCGTTCCATTTCCCAAAAATTCGAAATCATAATTCTGGTACTGGGCTGTCAGGTCCTGGTCGGAGAAAAAATATTCAACCGTCCATTTGCCCTGCGTGATGATCTCTTTAGTGTTGTCGCGGTAATTTTCAACCTGGTCTTTGGTGCAGCTTGTGGTTAGGAGGCAGGTTGACAGGAGTAACAAACTCACAGTAAGTTTTAAGGCTTTCATTGACTTAGGATTTTGGAAAGAGCAAAATAGAAATTGTTTGCCAGAATTCAAAGTCGCCCGTCAGCCCCACGTAAATACACTCCGGATTATAACTTACCAGGTCCGGGTTTTCTGCCTGCCAGCCAGACCCCGGTAAAGATGAAAGCCGCCGCTAATCCTTTTTGCCAGGTAAAGGATTCACCTACAAAAACTATTGCAATGGCCACTGCAAAAACCGGCTGAGTATAGATATAGGCTCCTGTTGTTCCGGCCCCGATGTGCTGGATGCCGTAAGCATTGAAGTAATAAGCCAGGAAAGTACCGGTGATGATGATGCCTGACAAAGCGGCGAGATGCCTGAACTCAAGATTTTCCCAACCGGTGTTGATGGTTTCCTTCCAGGCGAAAGGAAGGATCATAAAAAACCCAAGTGTAAAGACCCAGCGAATTACATGGAGCGGACCATATTTGAGCATTATGGGTTTCACCAAAATAAAATACAGGGAATAGGAGATCGCATTGATGATGATGAGCAGGTCGCCAAGCAGGTAATCAGGGGCATTGTCAGCGCTTTCTTTTTGGGTGATGAGGAAGGTTGCTCCACCAATACCTAATGCCAGGCCCCAGGCTTTTGCCAGCGTGAATTTTTCTTTCAGCGCCCAGAAGGCAAACAGGGTGACCAGCAGGGGTGTAACCAGCATGAGCAGAGAAGCATGAATGGTGCTGGTCATGGTGAGTCCTTTGATGAAAAGCATCTGGTTGATGGCTACACCGGTGAGTGCGCATAGCAGGAACCTTCCCCAGTCTTTTCTTTCAATGGAAGCCTGGGTTTTGCTAAACATCCAAACGAGCCAGAACAGGACAAGACTGATACCCACCCGGAGGAGGTTTAGTGCAAAAGGTTTGATAATGGAAGGAGAAACCATTTTCACCAGGCTGAAATTCATGGCGAAGAATATATTAGTACAGAGTACGGCTATGTGTGCGCGGGTGGTTGGTTTCACAATTCAAAGTTCGTAGTTGAAAGTTCAAAGTCGGTGTACTAAAAAATTTAAGACTGTAATAATCGAAAAGAATGTCTTCTGAACTTCCCTTTGCGTATTCTTCGCGCTACTTTGCGAACTTTGCGGTTCTTGTATTTTTTTCACCGCAAAGAACACAAAGGAGGCGCAAAGAAGACGCAAAGAATAATTCATACATGTTTGAGGTTATTTAAAAATTGTTTGATGGTTTTAGTCAGATGATTTTCGTTTTTCAAATCATATTTCTTAAATGGAAAATGCCTTGCCAGGTCAAGTGCTGATGGCAGTTTGAATTTATCCTGTGGTAAAGCAAGGGCAAGATTTTGATCCATCAGATGCTGCGCCAGGTATTCCTGTTCTGTTTGCCCGGGTGTGGGCACCAGTACCGAAGGTTTGTTCAGTACGGCCAGGTCCATCACCGTGCTGTAACCGCTTCTTGAAATCACCAATGATGCATGCCGTATTTTTTCTTCCAGTTCATGAGCTGGTAAATGATCATGCAGTTCCACGTGTGCATCAACATGTAAAGAATTCCCTCCCCCGGGCAGACCTCTTACCAGCACTATTTTTTCAGGGACCTTTTTTGATTGTTCAACGATCAATGATTCCAACATGGTCCTTTGTGGTTCAGGGCCGGAAAGCATGACCAGGATATAATCAGCGCTTTTCACAACTTTATCAGGAGCAAAGCGCGACAGGGGACCCAGGTATTTCACAGGCACCGCAGGCAAAGTAACAGGGTGGGATAATGATCCTGCCAGTCCCGCCCCTTTTTCAAGATCAGGCACCCAGCATTCCGAGAATTTATTGATGAAGCTGTAGTTGATTTTTTGCAGGTAATGGTCAGCCATCTTTCCCATACCTGTTTTGATCAGCAACTGGTGGCCAATAAAAATGGAAGGAATTGAATCATGGTACAAGCCATAACGATTATCAGAAATGATGGCATCGATGGAGTGGGTTTGCACAATCTCATCCACCAGTTCATTTTCATCATCAATGGCCGCGATGATTTTTGGTACCTGGGCAGCCATGGATACAGCCATGGTCCACCGGTTTTTGGAATAGTTGATCCCGTAACCAGGCAGTTCAATATGTGTTTGGGCAGGGAATTCCTGTTCAAGCAGGATCCTGTTTTGTCCCGACGAGCCAAACACCACTTCCGCTCCCTGGTAAAGGAGTTCCCGCGCAATGGGAATGATACGTGTGGCATGTCCCAGTCCCCAGTCGAGCGGCGCCAGTAAAATTCTGTATTTCAACGGGCTGCGAGCCTGATTCATATTATTTTTTGAACCATTTGAAGAATGGTATACTAAATCGTTTGTAAAATAGTTTAATTTAGAAATCTACTTATGAAGAAACTGATCTACATGGCACTGTTCTTGACCGCGATTACTGTGGCCGGCTGCCAGAAGAATTACTATGCTGGTGGTGGAAGTAAGAGCAGTAAGAATTGTGGTTGTCCGGGTTCAAAAGGATTATAAAAGCAGGGTCATGAAAAATTATGACAGGGATCTGCTGGTAATGTATAAGGCAGGTCATTATAACGAGGATTTGCTGCAACACGAGGTAGAGCAACTGCATTCCCTGTTGCTGGAGGTGGAAAGAAATGATGTATTCTGTGCCGCCCATGAATTAGCTACACGCAACCGCATTACTTCAAAACCCGGGAAGATCCTGGATGCCATCAAATACTGCAGGCTGAAGCCTTTTTATTTTCTGATAAATAGAAATTAGTCTCGTGAGGCGTGAATCGTGAATCGTGAGACGTGAGCCGACTACCGACTACTTGACTACAGACTTCAGACTCCCGACTTAATCAGCCACATTGTTCTTTAGTTCACTGACTTTGAACTTTCAACTTTGAACTAATCCCCTCAACGCTGCTCCCAGCTTCTCCAGCATTTCATCAATCTCTTCTTTCTTACAGGTGCCAACGCTCAGGCGGTACCAGCTTGAATCTTTGGAGGCGCCAAATGCATAAAAAGGAACCACGGCCAGCGAAGCATATTGCAATAAGTACGAAGTCACGTCAGCCTGGGTGGAAAGTACATTTCCTTCAGCAGTCTTTTTTCCAACAAGGTCAATGCGGATGGTAAGATAAATAGCTGCTTCAGGAGCTACCGCGTCAACAGGATGACCTGCTGCTTTCAGTTTTACAAAACCTTCATAGATGCGGCGGAGTCTTTCCTCCAGCTCTGTTCGGAAGTGGTTGAGATAATTATCAATAGCGGTGCTGTTACCCAGGAATTTCGTCAGGGCTTTTTGTTCTGCCATGGGTGCCCAGGCGCCCACATGTGAAAGGATGGCCTTCATTTTATTAAGCAGGCCCGCGGGACCAAAACTCCATCCCACACGAACACCCGTAGATGCGAATACTTTCGAGATCGCATCAATAAAAACCGTGTAATCACGCATGCCCGGGTGCAGGCTCACGGGATCGTAATGCTGAATGCCATCATAAGTGAGGTGCCAGTACATCTGGTCGAACATCACATACAGTTTCTTTTCATCTTTTCCCCGCCTGGCATTTTCTTCCACCACCATATCGCAGATCGCCTGCAGGTCTTCTTTTTTGAAAGTGGTACCTGTTGGATTTTGAGGGGAGCAGAGTGCAAGGAAGGAAGCATCTTTTACGTGTGGCCTGATATCATCTGCCGTAGGCATGAAGTTGTTTTCCGCTTTCGCTTCCACCACTACATGTTCCGCTTCCACAAAATGAACATAGTGATTGTTATTCCAGGAGGGCACGGCATAGATCACCTTATCACCCCTGTCGCATACGGCACGGAACAGGGCATAGATCAGCGGGCGTCCGCCCGAAGCGATCAGGATCTCATCGGTATTATATTCCAGGCCCTGGTATTTTTTGGCAAAGGCACTTACGGCTTCCCGGAGTTCCAGGCTTCCTTCGCCTGGAGGATAGTTGGTGAAGCGGTTGCGGTAAGCTTCTACAATGGCATCTTCCAGTTCTTTAGGAATGGGAAAGATCTGCGGATCAAAATCTCCGACCGTAAAATTGAATATGCGTTCTCCTTTCCTGATGCGTTCACGGATTTCACCACCCAGTTTTACGATTTCGGAGCCGATTAATGTATGTGATAAATTTGAAAGTTTCATGCCTTGCCAGTAAGTGGCAAATGTAAGAGAAGAAAGAGAAAGAGAAAGAGAAACAGTGCGGGAGCTGACGCTCTGTTTCTGTTTCTCCGCACTGTTTATTGTTCAACAGGAGGTGGTGGTGGCGGCGGATCCGGGGGTGCAGGAGGCGGAGGCGGTGCAACCGGTAATTTACCATAAAGCATTTCTGCCTTGTGTTTCTGGTTTTTGTCAGCCAGGTTATACACTTCTTCCTTTCCTGATTTCAGTTGAATGCGCACTGTATTTCCATCTTCGTTCCAGCTCAGGTTTTTTACATTTTTGTTCCTGCTCATGAAGGCAGTGTAATCATCAACCGGGGCTGTGGGAGGCTTCGGTGGTGCTGGTTTTGCCATCTTCGGAGGTGGTGGAGGTGCCGGCGGGGCAGGGGGTTCCTGCCCAAAGGCAAGGCTACCTGCCAGCAATGCCGGCAGTACAAGAGTTTTCTTCATAATTGTGGTTTCCCTACCTGACGCAATTCATGGAAAATTCCATAAAAACCAGCTGTAGTTTTTTGTGAAAACAGTTTAGGTTAATTAAGGTTTACTAAGAGATTTTTCACAATTGACGGCACAATTCATGTCTTATACCAGGCACAACAAACAATAACTATGAAAAATAAAATTCTACTCTCATTCCTTTGTTTATTCTTTGCCTCGGGCCTGATGGCTCAGTCAGGCACCAGGATCGGATCGCATGAATCCATAGGAAAATGGAATCCTTCCAGTTCCCGCAGTTCCTTTTCAAATGTAGCGGAAAGCCGCAGCATTGCACAGGAGATCATTGATATTGTAGGGCTGAAACCGAATTTTGAAGTACGTGAAGCTAATGTGCCTAATGCAGCGGCAGTGGTGTACAGCGGTAAAAGGTATGTGCTATACAATCCGGCATTTATCCGGCAGCTTGAGCAGACAACCGGAACTAAATGGGCGGGTATCAGCGTGCTGGCACACGAGATCGGCCATCACCTGAATGGTCACACTATTACTTCATCAGGCAGTCAGCCCAACCTGGAACTTGAATCGGATGAATTTTCCGGCTTTGTGCTGCGTAAGATGGGAGCAACCCTTGCACAGTCGCAGGCAGCCATGAAAACACTTGCTTCAGTAAATGCTTCAAAAACCCATCCCGGGCAGTACGACAGGCTCACAGCCATTGCCAACGGATGGGAAAAAGCCGATGCACAAATAGCCGGTAGAAAATATCAGCCAAAAGAACAACCCAGGCTAGCGGAAACAAGACAGCCGGTTATCTCGCGCGATCCAGGCCATTCGCAAAGGCAGAATACCGCCACCATGCGCAACAGCAAGGTGATTGGTGATGTAAGATTCAAGGCAGATGTAAATGGACGCTATTATGTGCTGAATGGTTTCAATCTGGTAAAACAGGTGAACAACCAATTACAGGTCATTGGCAAGCTAACGAAACTGAATAACCGTAATTATCCCTATATGATAGCAGACGGTTCCACACAATTACTGGTAGACCGTTACGGTACAATCATGACCCGGCAGGGAAGAGCAGTAGGGAAGCTTACGGCACGAACGTGAGAGAAAGAGAAACAGAAACAGAGCGGTAGCCCCCGCTCTGTTTCTGTTTCTCCGCTCTAGTCTAGTATGTTCTTCCAACTGCATCACAGGCTGCTTTCAACATTTGGCATACGGCAGGGAAGAGTTGTAGGGAAGCTTACTGCACGAACGTGAGAGAAAGAAACAGAAACAGAAACAGAGCGGAGTGCGGAGGCTGCCGCTCTGTTTCTCCGCTCTGTTTCTCAATAGGCTCTTCCAACTGTATCACAGGCTGCTTTCAACAAACTATTTTGGTCATGTGCATCATGCCATTTTTCCCATAACATCACTCCATTTCCCTGTTGTTTGGCGAAGATGGCTTTCTTTTTTATGGTTGGCTGGCCATTGTAATAGATGGTATAGTTGGTAAAAGCGCCATTGCTTACCACTGCTGAATCAGATGCTGCTGAACCTCCCTTTGTAAGAATATCGCGGTAGGCAAGCACCGTTCCTGACTGGGTGATGCCGGATGGCCTTCCATACCCCGGTAGTCCGAGCACGGCTTTTTCCTTTGGTAATCCCCTGGTGGTGACCCAGTAATTGAGGCAGGTTACCGCGAGATTGTAATCGCTATGATGCCTGTATGGTGTGGTGGTACTGAAATCATCATAGGCCATGATATTTAAAAAGTCCACATAGCTGAATAATTCAGCTTTGATGGCATCACGGATGCCTCCTGCATATTTACCGGCGGTGATGGCAGCAGTGAGATAATATTTCGCGTCGCGGTGCAGGGAGTCGGACAATTCCTTCATCAGCGCGGTGAAGGTTACATCAGTACCATCAGTGGTGGTTGGGAATTCCCAGTCTACATCCACCCCGTCAAATCCATACTGGCGTACATTGGCCATTACGTTTTTGATGAAGTGGCGGCGGCCTTCCTGTGTGAGTGCCATGTTCTTGAAATTGGTTTTACCATCACCCGTCCCGTCATTTATGCTCATAAACACTTTCGCATTATTGGCTTTGGCCTTATTGATCAGTTGCGGTACAAGGCCGGGATTGTTCACGGTGAGTTCTTTATTTGCATTCACCGCGAAGAAGGCATAGTTGACAACGTTGCACATTTTGAATTTGACATCAGGCACGTCGTTGAGGCTACGGTAAGATGGAAAATAGCCTACCACATAAAATCCAAAAGCAGGCGGCGCCTGGATCACCACGGGAGGTGGCGGCGGCGGGGCCGGGGTGGGTGGGGGGTCTTTCTTACAGGATACGATTACAGTTAGCGTCAATAGCAGGAAGGCTGCAAAATAATTTTTTCTCATATGATAATTAGGGATGTAAAATACAACAATGAGCTTTATCAGTTTAAGGGTTGGAATTTTAAGTAGGTTTGCTCCGCTAAATCATATGAACATGAGAAAAATAGTGATTACACTGATATTTTCAGTGAGTTTAATTTCGAAAGCTGCGGCCGATGAAGGCATGTGGCTGCCCATGCTGCTGGGACAGCAGGTGTACAACGACATGGTGAAGAAAGGTCTCAAACTTTCAAAGGACCAGCTTTACAGCATCAACAAAGCTTCTCTTAAAGATGCCATCGTGATCTTTGGAAACGGCTGCACCGGTGAAATGGTAAGTTCCAAAGGTTTGCTGTTCACCAACCACCATTGTGGTTATGGTGTGATTGCCGGCGCCAGCACTGTTGAAAAAAATTACCTGAAGAATGGTTTTTATGCTAAGAACCTCGGTGAAGAAATTCCCGGTGGAAGTCTTTCCGTGCAATTCCTGCTGCGCATAGAAGATGTAACTGCCAGGGTGATGGATTCATTGAAAGGTCTTACAGGCGCTGAAAGGGCTTCGCGCCAGGGTCGTGTGCTTTCAGCCATCAACCAGGAAATGAGCGATACAGCAAAAAGCATTGAAACACGCATCAGCCCATTATTCAAAGGCAACCAGTTTGTGGTCTTTGTTTACCAGCGTTACCGTGATGTGCGACTTGTAGGTACCCCTGCTGAATCGATCGGGAAATTTGGTGGAGACACTGACAACTGGGAGTGGCCGCGTCATACTGGTGATTTCTCGGTTTTTCGTGTATATGCTGCACCCGATGGTTCACCTGCCCGTTACAGTACGGCCAATGTACCTATGAAACCCAAGTGGCACCTGCCGGTTTCGCTGAAGGGTGTAAAAGAAGGTGACTTCGCCATGATCTGGGGCTATCCCGGCGGCACCAACCGTTATGAGTCCTCTTTAGGTGTTCAACTGGCCACAGACATCAATAATCCCACACTGGTGCAATTGCGCGACATGAGGCTGAAGAATATGTTCGAGGAAATGAAAAAGGATCCTGCCACCAAACTTCAACTCGCATCAAGCTATGCCGGTATTGCCAACTACTGGAAATTTTTTGATGGAGAAAGCAAGCAGTTGCTTAAGTATGATGTGTACGGCCAGAAAAGAAAATCCGAAGAGGCCTTTATGAAATGGGCCAAAGACAAGGAAGAGTATAAAAATATTTTCACCGACCTCGAAGCGGCATATACTGCATGGAGACCTTATGCATTGCACCGCCAGTACCTGATAGAAGGTGTGCTGGGTTCACCATTGCTGGCCTTCGCTTCTACGTTACAGCAGGTTGAGAATATACTCGTAAGGCCCGGTGCTTCTACTGCCGACATCAAAAAGGCAGTGGATGCGGCCAATGCGCAAAGACAGAATTTCCTTGCCGCTGAAAACAAAGCTTCTGATGAACGCATTGTGGCTGCGGTGCTCCGTATGTACAGGCAGAATGTTCCGGAAGACCAGCAGCCACAGGGTTTGTACACTGCTATCAGGAACGAATATGGAAGCCTGGATAAAGCTGCCACTTACGAAAAATATGCAGAGGCTATTTTCAAGAACACCATGATCTTCGACAATGAGAAATGGAATGCTTTTGTAAAATCTCCGGATGCCAATACACTGCAGCAGGATCTTGCTTACAACCTCGCCAGCACATTCGTGAAAAACTACAATGGAAAATACGCGCCGCTCTACCAGCAGTTCCTTACAAAGAACAATGAATGGGGCAGGCTTTATTTGAAAGGTGTAAGGGAAATGGATCCTAAAAAAATCATGTATCCTGATGCCACCTTCACCATGAGGGTGAGTTATGGAAAAGTGGCTTCCTACAAGCCAAGGGATGCTGTTACGTATGATTATGTAACTACCATGAAAGGTTTGCTGGACAAATACAAACCCGGCGATTATGAATTTGATCTTCCTGAGAACCTGCTCAAAGAAGCCAGGGAAAAGGATTTTGGCCAGTACAAGGATGCCAGGAGAAATGATCTTGTAGTGGGTTTCATTACCGATAACGATATCACCGGGGGTAATTCAGGTTCTCCCGTAATTAATGGTAATGGAGAGTTGCTGGGTCTTGCATTCGATGGTAACTACGAGGCCCTGAGCCATAAGATCGCTTTTGATAAAAATCTGAACCGCACGATTTGTGTGGACATCCGTTATGTACTCTGGTGCATTGATAAACTTGGAGGTGCAGGACACCTTATCCAGGAGCTGACACTAAGGAAATAGATTCAATTGAATTTTTAAAGCCGTTTGTTCAAAGCAAACGGCTTTTTTGTTTCTTTACAATACATGAACCGGGTGCTGAAAGGATTTTTGCTGATGAGCTGTACGCTATTACCAATGCTGGTGAAAGCCCAGGCTTCCTTCAGCATTGCTACCGATGGCGCGCTGATGCGCAATTTCAGTCCGAAACAGAAATTCTGGGCAGTGGGGCAAACGGTGATCGCAGATCTTCACCTTGATAAAAAAGAATCCGCCTATATATGGCTCAGTTATTTTAGTCCGGGCAGATTCAGCAACAGGTTTCCTGCTCCTGCAATGGATCCGCTTACCAGTCCTTCATCTGTGATGGTAAGAGTAAAGGGGGTTTGGGAAAGCAGGGAGATTTCTATTGGATGGAAACATTATTTCAGCGGAGCACACAATGCAGAGAACAAATGGAATCTTTATGGAAGGGCAGGTTTCGGACTGATGTTCAGCCGGGCTTCCAACAGCTATGCAACAGAAGTGGATACTGCTGTTTATGATATTTCCAAATTGCCCCTGGCAGGCGACAACCGCTTCAACCGGCTTACTGTTGATTTTGCTGCCGGAATGGAAATATCTTTGGGAGGTAAATTTTATTTTTATAGTGAATTGCGCACTGCTATTCCTTCTTCAGATTACCCGGCGCCGGTGCTGCACCATAATAAAAACGTTCCTATGCCGGTGATTCTCGCGGCAGGCGTTCGCATCTCCTTCGAACCAGCTTACTGAATCTTAATATCAAATCTGCCTTCCGTTACAGCAATAGGTGAGGCTGTATTGTCAACACTTCCGGCATTAAAAGAGAAAGTTCCGGAGATGATATGATTTTGCGTGTCGAATTTAGTAACGTTTACAGTGCCGGTGTGCTGGGGCCCTGTGATCCATTCATTGAGCGGCATAAATTTTCTTTTGATAAAGTATCCATAGCTCGCACTTTCCTGGGGGTATTTATTGGTTTGCTGGTTGAGCTCGAAAACACCGGTGCCCGTAATATTTTTAAGATGGATCTCAAATTCGGTTTCAGTAGGAGAGGATGAAAAATTTCTTGCATTGATAAAGATGCCATTAGTGCCGGTATACCTTGCTTCAAGGAGGGGTGCTGTGGGCGCAATGCCAAATTTCTGCGGAATCCAGAAATCACCATCCAGCCTGGCCCCGAAAGTATTGGCACCTGTCTGGGTAGCCTCAGGCAGCGAATCCACTTCTTTTTTACAGGATGTAAAAAATAAAGCTGCAGCCAGCAGGTAAAAGAAGTTTTTCATAATAGGTATTTGAATGATTCCTTCATAAATCGTGCAAAAACGGTTTTTATTGTCATGGATCAGGCGCTTTTAACTTTATTTGCCTAAAATCAATTTGAATGAGTTCCGCAACCATCATTGCTTCGGTAGAACTGTACAAAATTTTTATTCCACTGAAAGAACCCTTCGTGATCTCTCTTGGTCCTATCAACGAAGTGCAGAACCTGGTTGTGATCCTGCGCACGGCGGATGGCTGTACAGGTTATGGTGAGTGCAGTCCCTATATGTCCATCAATGGTGAAAGCATTGATACCTGCTTTATTGTAGGCCAGTATTTCGCCCGGGTGCTTAAGGGTAAGGATGCTGTAGATATAGCTTCGTGTATGGAGCTGATGGACCGTACTATTTATGGCAATACCAGCATCAAGAGCGCATTTGACATGGCCTTGCATGATGTAGCGGCGCAACATGCCGGCTTGCCCGTGTACCAGTTCCTGGGTGGCAGTGGTAAGAAGAAGCTGGAAACTGATATGACGGTGAGCATCGGGTCTCCTCAAAAAATGAAGGCTGATGCCATACGATTTCTTGAAGAAGGATTTCCTGCCATCAAAGTGAAGCTGGGCGAAACACTGGAAAAGGATGTGGAAAGGATCAGTGCCATCAGGGAAGGAATAGGGATGGGCCATCCATTGAGGATTGATGCCAACCAGGGCTGGCAGACGGCAGATTATGCGCTTGAGGTTTTAAAAGCGCTTGCCCCCTTTAATATTGAACATTGTGAAGAACCCATTGCACGGTTCCGGTTCATGGAACTCCCCCGCCTCAATGCCGCTTCTCCTATTCCCATCATGGCCGATGAAAGCTGCGGTGATGATCATGATGCAGAGCGACTGATCGCATTGAAAGCCTGCAGCATGTTCAATATCAAACTGGGAAAATCTTCAGGTTTTTATAAAGGACTGAAAATAGCCGCGCTGGGTAAGGCTGCAGGCATGCACATGCAGGTAGGCGGTTTTATGGAATCCAGGCTGGGCATGACCGCTTCAGCGCACCTGGCACTGGCCAATGACCACATCCATCATTGTGATTTTGATACGCCGCTGATGTTTACGGAAGATCCTGTGATCGGTGGCATCCGTTACATGGAAAGAGGAGTGATTGAAGTGGATGATGTGCCTGGACTGGGAGCGGTGATTAGCCAGGATTACCTCGATAGAGCAGAGAAATTTGTGCTGGGATTGTGAGTTGTGAGAGGGTATTCTAAGTCAGAAGTTCAAAGTCAGCGTAACAAAAAAACCGATGTTTGCTGCAGTATTTAAGAGTTCTTAATTTGTGATTTAATAAGATCTTTTAGTTCTTTATCTGTTATTGTAGCTGTGTCCGATTTATCGTAAATCGTTATCTGGTTTACAATGGTTTCTTCTGATTTACTGGTTATATCACCAATCAAAAAAGTTTCTAAAAGTGAAATTACACGAGCTCCGCCACTTTTACCTTTGCCTTTGCTTGAAATTTTAAGCCTGATTTTATATACATTATGTCCAAGAGAAGTTCCGGTTTTTGGATTCCTTACTAGTTCAGATTCTAGTCTCAGTAAATCTTTGGATAAAGAGGGATATTTTTTAATTAGCGGCTTGGCCGCGATAATAAAACTTTGGGTAATTCGAACAGAACTTTCACTTAAGGAACTCTTTTAAAGTTTGAAGTTTCCTTCCGCTTCTTTTAGATGATTTTACCTCTTTAAAGCCTTGTTCAATGCTTTTAAAAATATTTAACTTCTTTTGAAGTTTTTGATAATTGATGTTTAGCTCCTCCCATACTTTTATTGGGACGAGAACTGAGTGCTTTTCGCCAGAATCATCGATTATATATTTTAAAGGTTGTGGCATAACTCTTCAAATTTAGGAAATTTTGGAACAGTTTTGCGCCCAACAGCGAGTAGAAGTATATAGTCGGTAGTTGAAATAATATGCCTGCAAAGATGCAGGTAAACAAATTCAAGCAATGTTGCTTTTATGATTGTTACTCACGTTTCGCGTTAGTTATTTCTCGGCATCAATTTACTAAACACCACTTCCGGTGTTTCATAAGAAACCTTATCCTCTACCGTTTCATAACGGATGCTGCATAAAAGGTCTCCCTTAAAATAAATGATGCTTTCTCCAAGCTGGTTGATGATGTTGAACTGCTTTTTTTCTTCAGGCGTAGGTTTGTGGCCAAGGAAGTTGGTGATGACCTCTTCGATCATCCTGTTTTTTTCTTCGGTTATTTTCAATAAGATGTTGTCCATGGACTGATTGGTTTTAAAGCAGCCATAGGGGGGACTTGGGGGGTTAAGGTAAGGAATCTATTGTGGAGTTTGGGCATGTTTTCTGCCGGCACTTCTTAAGCGTTGAATGTGAACGGTTTCGCCTAGTCGTTATCCTTGTAATGCCAGAGGTGAAGGCATGCATAAGTCCGGTAGGGCGACCATTTTTGCGAGATGGTCAGCATCTTCTGGCGAAACTGTTTTTTATCATTTTCGTTGAGCCGGTAAATTTTTTTCATGGAAGTTTGAATGCCGTAATCATCCACCGCGAATACATCTTCACGTCCAAGCGTAAACATTAGCAACATCTCCACAGTCCATCTTCCTACACCTTTTATCTGGGTCAGCAGGCTGATAATCTCTTCATCACTCATTTTTTTGATACGGCTGTCTCTCAGATCATTTTCAATGGCGAATGCAGCCACATTCAGTACATATTGAGTTTTGGCATTGCTCAGGCCTATGGCTCTTAAAGTATCGAAAGAAGTAGCGGCAATTTTTTCAGGACTGGGTTCTTTTCCTCCATACAGGTCAAGGAAGCGCTGGAAGATCACCTTTGCCACTTTTGTTGATAATTGCTGGCTCATGATGGAAGCACAAAGCCGCAGGCAGATATTCTTACGCGTCTTCAGTTCAAAATTTTCATGGCCCTCCATGAGCAGGGCCAGCTTTTTATCTTTCGAAAGATGTTGCCTGTATGACATGATTTTATTTCATTCAAATGCTCTGGCACGCACAAGACCATCTACCACAGAATGGTTGATTCTGACCGGGTATTTTTGTTTGAGTTCATTCACCCATTTCTTTTCAAGTGCTGCCTGGTAATCGTTGATCACGAGTCCGCGGGCTTCTTCAAAACTGCGGGCTTCTTTTTTTGTATGCAGCCTGAGTACATAAGCAAATGATGTGGATTGATCTGTAGCATTAACCAATAAGGTTGTGATGGTTCCGGGCTTCAAAGTTTTTTTACCGGGATTGGGAATTTGTGACAGCTCAAAACGGCTTGAATCCGCGGCGATGTTTTCACTGAAACTGGCTGCCAGGCTGTTCCATTTTTTAGGAGCTTTCATAAGCTGGTCTCGAAATGTTTTAGCAATGGCTGGATCGGCCGCGTAAAAAATCACTGCATCGGCACTTTCCTTCCAGTGATACCTGGCTTTATTGGCATTGAAATAATTTTCAAGTGCTGCCTGGTCGGTTTGGGCGGGCCCCCACACTTCCTTCTGCATGATCTCAAAGAACAAATTCCCTTCTTTGAATTCATTCAACTGTCTTGCAAAATCCTCATTGTAAAATTCAAGATTATTCTGGTAATAATCCATGGCCAGCGCTTCACGGAATTCATCCATCAATTGCGGATAGGTCTTCAGTCCCGATCCATCCGATTTATAGCGGAAGGCCTGCGCGAAGCTGATCCAGTCCAGTCCCGTAACGGCTCTTTCACCTACTTTAAATAAAACTGATTCGTTGCTGATGGGGATCACACGTCCTGGCGACTGGTAATTCAACAGGCTGTCGGAGAAAGCCCAGAGCAATTGCTGGTCATAGGCAAGAGGTGTGATGCTGATGTTCTTTGTTTTTTCCCTAACCAGGTTGCGGCGCATCACTTCCATACGGTCGCTGTTCTCCACTTTTACCTGCAGGCTTTCTGAAACAGCTTCTGTTTTTTGCGAAGGAACAGGTATGCGGTTCAATCTTTTTACAATATGATACCCATGAGCAGTTTCAAAAGGTTTGGTATAGGCGCCATTCTTTTCAAGACCGAAAGCCATGTTCTCAAAAACCTCATCGTATTGCCCGGCGCCAAATTCCTGCATCTGTCCGTTAGCAGCAGCCGAGATCACATCATTACTCAGGAGCGCGGCCAGTTTGGCGAAATCATCTCCTTTCTGCAAACGTGTATAGATCGAGTCAGCTCTCAGCCTGATCTCATTTTTTTGTGCTGCATCAGCGTCTGGCGGATAAGCAAGCAGGATCTGTGCGGCCTGCATACGGCCCCTGGCCTTTTTTTCTTCCAGGTTTTTGAAGATATGAAAACCGGCAGCCGACTGGTAAAGGGGTGAGATTTTACCGGCAGGCGTGGCATAGGCCAGGTTTTCCAGTTCATAAGGCAAAATAAATACGGTGATCCATCCAATGGTGCCGCCATTGCTGTTGACAGAAGGGTCGGAGGAATATTTACGGGCTACGTCTTCAAACTTTGCTCCTTTGTTCAATTCTTCCATTGCCTGTTCCGCGTATTTGCGCAGTGCAGGATCAACGGGGCCGCGGGAGCCGGGTTTGCCAATGAAAATATGGGCAAGCCTGATCTCTTTCTGTGAACGATGGTATGCTTCTTCAACTAATTGATCAACGGCTTTCCGGTCCTGTAAAAATGAGGGAAGGATCTGCTGCCTCAGGTTGCTAAGGTCTGCGATCATGGAAGGAAGGGTATCATAGCCTCTTTCCTTTGCTTCTTTGATCTTGAGTCTTGAGGTGATGTAGAGGTCAATATATTCACGGAAAGCCGCTTCGGTTCTTGCGCCTGTATTATTCTTTTCCCAGGCTTTCATTAATTCAGAAGCCGAAACAGAATCCTTTCCATAATAAAAGAGAGTTTGTGCTGAGAGTGTGAAAGACAACAGCACAAAAAAAGCAGTAGCCAGTTTCTTCATAGTTCTTATTGGTTTTTCATGTGCCCGAGTATCTCGTCGATCTGGGTCACCGTGAGTTTTTTACCAATGATGTTCTTATTCTTGTCAAGGAGGTACAAAGTAGGAAAACTTTGAACGTCGTACAACTGGGAGTAGCCGGGTATGCCTGCATTCACCCTTGCCTGGTCTTCCGCTTTCGAATAATACACATGGGTCCATTCATTCAGTTGATGATCGCTGATAAAGGAATGCCAGTCCTGTTTTTTACCTTCTGTTTCCCTGGCCAGCCCAAAAAGTTTCAGGCCCATTGCTTTCCATTTCGCATGATAGGCACTGTCAAGCTGCGGTATCACTTCCTTACAATGACCGCAGGTGGGATCCCAGATGGCCACCACTATATAATTGGCATTAATGGAATAAAGGCTGGTCTGCTTGCCGGCGGTATCCGTAAGCTCTATATCGGCCGCGGGTTTGCCCGTGATATTGGCCATGAGGCTGTACGCCCGGTCGGTGATGGTTTTCCTGCCGGCCTCATTCAGCCAGGGATAATTTTTATTAGCGAAATATTTTTCAAAAAGGTGAACGAATACCGCATCTTCCCACATGTATTTCATGTTGAGATAACGGTTGATAAATTTTACCAGGAGAAATCTTTCCATATCCTCGCTGGCTCCTGCGAAGGCCATCATGTAATCGATCTCCTTGATTACCGAATCGGCTGAAGGGAATACCAATTGTTCAAAATATTTATCGATCCTGCTTTCAAAAAAAGGTGTGCGGGCCAGGCGGTCGTCATAAAAATTAACGCCGTCCCAGTAATGTGTTTTAAAATAGCGGTAAGCGAAAAGAGAATCCGTTTTCATCCTGGGATCATCCTGCGGCACTTCAGGTTCTTTCATGGCATGCAGTAAAGCAGATAGAATTCCACCAGGATCTTTTGTCATGATATCGTTCCGGTACTTACTGATCGCCTTTTTCGCTTCTTCCACCTGCCCATAAACGCTGAGTCCATCATCCGGGTTGGAGACCGGCAATTTATTGAGCGAATCAATTTTTTTGCCCTGGACCGACATATACTGCTGGTAAGCTTTGAAGGTTGTGTTATCAGGTGAATTGATAAAGCGGATATCACGTATCCTGCCGGTATCGGCAATTATCGAAAACTGCTGGTTTTTGTCGATCAGGATCTCAAAATTATGAGAGCGGTCGGGGTAGCCTACCAGGTAGATGCCACCGCCCAGTTTTTTTTTGCCTTTGAATACCGCTTCACTTTTTTCATTGAGCAGGGCAGAATCCACGATCGGCAACTGTTTGCCATAATAATGACCGAGGTAAACATACTGGTTCTTGAAGGGCTTGAGTGTAACCTTGATCTCATAACCTTCCTGTGCAAAAACGGCAAGGGAAAGCAGGGTGCACAAAAGGGAAGCGGCAATTTTCATGTTAGTAAAAATACAGGAAAGGCTTTTGAACGTCCAGTGTAACGGCAAGTTTAAGATTCTTTTAGGCGGATCAGCAATGGCTAAAGGTTGCCAGCCAACAGCCAGCCGGGTGGAATCCTTTATTTTTACCGGGTGAGGAGAAAAAAGCATATTGTACTGGATGAAGTCCTGGTTGAGAATTACGCTGCTGAAGGAAAATCCCTGGCGCGCCGGGATGGGAAAGTGGTTTTTATTGAAAACGTGGTGCCGGGAGACCTGGTGGATGTGCGGCTGTCAAAAAATAAGAAGGACTGGGCCGAAGGTTACCCGGTAAAATTTCATTCTTATTCGAAGGAGAGGGTCATACCGTTCTGCCAGCATTTTGGTGTTTGCGGTGGATGCCAGTGGCAGATGCTGCCGTATGAGAAACAATTGCTGTACAAACACCAGCAGGTGATCGACAATCTCACCAGGATCGGGAAGATCAAACTGCCGGAGATCCTGCCCATTGCAGGTGCAGCGGAAGACCGTTTTTACCGCAATAAACTTGAATATACTTTCAGCACGATGGAATACCTGCCCCACGGAAGTTTTGATAAAACTGACCGGGAGCGCAACCAGCGCAATGTGCTGGGATTTCATGCCAAAGGTTTCTTCGACAAAATCGTGAACATAGAAAAATGCTGGCTGCAGCCCGAGCCCACCAATGAGGTAAGGAATGCACTCAGGGCCTTTGCCTGGGAAAATGATTTGAGTTTTTATGACTACCGGGCGCACAAAGGGCTGCTTCGTAACCTGCAGATGCGCATCTGCACCACCGGTGAAGTGATGGCTAACGTGGTATTTGGGGAAGACGATGAAAAAGGAAGAAACCTGGTACTTGAATACCTGCGCCAGCAGTTCCCGGCCATTACCACGATCGTTTATACCATCAACCTGAAAAAGAATGATTCCATTTTTGACCTTGAGCCGGTAACATATACCGGCAAGGGTTATGTAATGGAAAAGCTGGAAGGTTTCAGTTTCAAGATCGGGCCGAAATCTTTTTTCCAGACCAATACCAGGCAGGGAGAAAAATTATACAGCATCACGCGTGATTTTGCTGAACTTGATGGATCGCAAACAGTTTATGATTTGTATTGTGGTACGGGCAGCATCGGGATTTTCTGCAGTGAGAAAGCAAAGAAGATTGTTGGGGTGGAACTGATCGCGGAAGCTATAGCTGATGCGAAGGAGAATGCAGCGATGAACCAGATCGGGCACAGCCATTTCACTGCAGGAGATGTGATCGATATTTGCGATGATGAATTTTTCGCGGAGCATGGACAGCCTGATGTTATCATCACCGATCCGCCACGTGCGGGCATGCATGAAAAACTCACAAGGAAGATCCTGGATATCAATGCGCCCCTGGTGGTGTATGTCAGTTGCAACCCGGCTACCCAGGCAAGGGATCTCGCCATAATGGATGAAAAATATGAAGTAACCAGGGTGCAGCCGGTGGATATGTTCCCGCACACGCATCATATTGAAAATGTTGTACAGTTAAAACGTAAATGAAAAAAAGATGAGCGATTTCAGGTACTACAGGCCGAACAGTTTTCCTCCACTTGTAAAAAATCTGATCATTATTAATGTATTGGTGTGGGTGGCCCAGATCATTTTTCAAAAGAATAATCTTACGGGCATCCTGGCCTTATATCCCTTACAGCACCCGTATTTTGAACCTTACCAGATCGCCACCCATATGTTCGCCCATTCGGCGGTGGGCCCGGGCGGACAAATCGTTTTCTTTCATATCCTCTTCAACATGTTTGGGCTTTATATGTTCGGAAGAATTCTTGAAAATGTGTGGGGTCCCAAACGTTTCCTGATTTTTTACCTGGCTTGTGGGGTGGGGGCAGCCGTGGCGCACCTGGCCGTGCAGTATTTTACCGGCAATATGGCCGCTGCGGTTGGCGCTTCGGGAGCGGTTATGGGCATTTTCGCGGCATTTGCCTACCTGTTTCCAAATACCGAACTTTACATCATGTTCATTCCCGTACCTATCAAGGCTAAATTCGCCGTGATAGGCCTGGCGGCCATTGATATTTTCGGGGGTGTTACAGGGGGAACCGGCGTTGCCCATTTTGCCCACCTGGGCGGGGCGCTGACAGGTTTTATACTGGTACTTATCTGGAATAAAACCAACCGGAAAAGGTTTTATTAACGTGGCAGATAAATTGCAGCTTTTGAATTAACACCATGAGTTATTTTCAGCAACAAAACAGGCATAAGCTTACAATAGGCCATGATGGCAATGCACTCACCATGCTGATCGCCATCAACCTGATCGTGTTTGTGATCCTGGCTTTCATCAAGGTGGTCTATTATTTCAGCGAGGCCGACCAGGGCCTGGCGGTATTTTATAAAGGTTTTTTTGAATGGGTTACGCTTCCGGCAGACTGGAACCTGTTTCTTACACGACCCTGGACCATCCTTTCCCACATGTTCGTTCATGATACCCAGAGCATCTGGCATATCGTGGGCAACCTGATCTGGCTCTGGGTGTTTGGCTATATTCTGCAGGACCTTTCCGGCAACCGCTCCATCTTTCCTGTATTTCTTTATGGTGCTTTTGCAGGAGCCATTGCGTACATGGTAGCTTTTAATGTGATCCCTCCATTAAAAGAACAACTTCCCCTTGCCCGCGCCTTTGGTGCGTCGGCCGGTATCATGGCCATTGCAATTGCCACTACCACGCTGGCACCCAATTACAGGCTTTTCCAGATGCTGAACGGGGGCATTCCCATCTGGGTAATCACCGTGATCTACCTGGTGCTTGACCTGGCCATGATCCCTGAGGGCAATGCCGGTGGCCATATCGCTCACATTGCAGGCGGTATCATGGGATTTGTTTTTAT
>CAYWSQ010000002.1:0-34716 GCA_964460925.1 uncultured Flavisolibacter sp.
TGATTTGCATGCTAAGAATACATCTGGGTAGCCCCATTTATTTAGCGAAATAGTTTGCGCTTGAGACAAAAAATTGCTCTCAAATTTTCCACTAACAAAATAATCATTGATGATGTAACCTTCTGATGTCTTTTCAACCTTGTGTTGAACAATAGGATGAAGCATGGAAACAATAATGGAGGACTTTGATTTAGTGGTTGATTTAATTTTTTGAAAAAATAAATTTAAATTATCAAAATATCCTAACATGAAGCAACCAATTGCAATATCGAAAAAATCATCATTTAAATTATATTCGATGAAATTTGCATTGATAAAATTTATGTTACTGTATCCCTGGCAATAATCAATGGCTAAGCTTATCATTTTCTCACTAACATCTATTGCTGTAACATTCAATCCTTTACTTGCAAAAAGTTTTGAATAAAATCCAAAGGCGCATCCAATATCAAGCATTTGTCCATGTGTTGCTATGGATTGTTCATCAATCAATTTTAATACTGCTGGTATTTCAATTACCTCATTAAAAAGTAAACCCCCATTTTCAATTCTACGTGTATAGTACTCATTTCCATAAAGGTTGTAATAGTCACTATACGAAGTTTTTTTTTGCATTAGATGTCAATTATATATGCGTTTTCACCTGGATTAGAGTAGCCGTGAATATTATAGCTAAGTGCCGTAGCATAGCAAATTTGGACATCTGGATTTTGCATTGCCGAAAACGCGCAACCAATGGTAGAGAGTTTATTATTCAAGGAGGCAACAATAATATTATATTCTTCAGAATGACGAGCTATAAACCTATTTAATAAAGTAGTTGCGTCATCTGGGGTTTTACAAGAAAATTCAAATGTTTCCACATCTATTTTCAGTGTTTTAATCAATCTTTCAAAAATGCTTTTATTTCTAAGTTGTAATTTTTCATTTATTGCTCCTTCAAGTGAAGCGTGGCCAATTAAAACTTTATTAGGTTCGAACAAATCAATAATAGATTTAACCCTTTCATCTTCAAATCCAACAAATATTATTAATACAGTTTTTTTTGCAGGTAGCATTTGTCCTCCATATCCTAAAACAGATCGTATTTGGCCCACTCCTTTCGAAAGCCATTTAGAATCAAACTCCTCATTGAGTGAATAATCAGTAGCAGAATTATATAAGTATTTCACATTGAAAGCAGGATGAGTAAAATATCTATTAAAAAGGTATAGCAATATCATTAACATCTCATGCGTAAATGTGGTTATATCTATTAAGATATTAAGCTGTTTTTCTTTACTTGAAATTCTAAATGAATTAATACTTTGTACTATCCGATCAAGGTTTTTAATAGGATTATCTTTTCTGAATTCAATTACTTCATGGTTTACAAGTCCTTTTTTTAACTTATTGAGATTAATATTTGCAATTTCATAATTATTTGAAAAGTGGCATATTAATACTCTTTTAAAGGGATTGCTACGGACTGCTTCAGGTATTATCAAACATCTTTCTTCAAAACTTGATGAACAAATAAACATTTGATATTCTTTGAAATTATCTTTTGATAATTCTTCTAATGAAACTTCTTTTGATGTAGCCATAAAAGTTAATCAAAAAGCGATAATTGAAATATTTCTTCAGCCATATCCGGATTGGTACTTTTAGCTAGATTGTCCCTTATCTTAGCAACAAACCCTTGGGGGTTTGATAAGGATTCTTTTAAAACCTCACTTTTTAAAAATTTATATCCTGCAAAACTTGTGGGGTCTAATTTAAAATGGGGAGAGAGAAGTCGATTAAGTATATAAAGTTTCGTTCTTCCTGTACCTTGTTTGTTTCCAATTGTCGATTCTTGAAAATATCCATATTCAACTCCCATTCGTAAAATTTCATCAAGTTCTTGGTCTGGTTTCGAACTTAGCGCAATTGAAAAAACTCTTCGTTCAGATGCGTTTGAAATTAATATCGAATGAAACATGCCCCCAAGTCCGCTTATTAAATTTCTTAATTTGTCAGATTTCCTAAGGTATTCCCCATCTATCATAGCCTCGATATTTTCTGATTGATTATGTTCTTCAATGAAATATTTCTCAAAGTCCTTTAATATATAATCGTCTGAATAATCCTGTATTATTTGATCTTGAACAGAGGGGTTAATAAAGCTTACATCTTTTTGAGGATTTTTCCCAACCATTTCACTAAACATTAAGGATGCTGGTTCGAGAAAATAGCGAATTACACCAGATGAAATGCTAACTAATTGCTTAAATCCTGCATAACTATAAGTTGAACCTGACTTTTTAATTTTTAGGGCTCTAATATAATTGGGTGTAGCATATCTTTTAACATCATCTGCTGGGGTTGCTCCCTTCCCTTCATTGGGATAGTTGATTCTTATAGCTTCGGCGATTTGATTTATTTCTGATTCTTGTTTTTTATCTGGTGGAAAAAATACTGTTGCGTCTATTTGTTTCTTAAGGTAAATTTCAATTCTTTTTTCAACAATGCTTTTGATTCTATCATAATATTTATGTTTTGATGAAGTATATACTGTCGCAATATTTATTTCAGAGTAATCATGGGGTGTGTCAATAGTTTGTCCTGAAACTGTTCTATATGTTTTGTACTTTAACTGAGTAGAAATTTTAAGGCTAATTTCTGCACTCGTTCTAAACGAGACCCAGGTATTCAGAATTCTGGTTTGTGGAAGATTTAAATTGTCTGCATCATCTATCAAAAGAAAGAATGGTTTGTCTTTAGGAAATGAAGATGTTTTTCTAAGGCCATTTATTATAGGATATAAGAAGTCCAAATATCCACATAGTGGGCCTTGATAAGGAATAATATCGCTAAGGAATAAACGTTTAATATAATTATTAATCTCTACATAGATGTTTTTTGAAATCATTTTACATTCTGTAAGTGCATCAAACCTAGTAATGATTTTCTTTTTTTCAATTTGTGTTGTAGAAAGTCCTGCTACTCTTAAAGCTGGTATAAAATCATTTTTAAAAAATTCATTAAATTCTTTATTATCAAGAGCGGATGCATCTTTTGTTTGAAATAATTTTGAAAGTTCTTCAAACAATGTAAGGGTTATATATGCAATTAATAAATGTTCATTAATTAAATGTTGAGCATTATTATCAAGGCGATCAAGGTTACTTAGATTTAATGCTGTCTTCTTTATTGGTATATAAATTGAAAAATAATCTAATTGATGAATTGGTTTACTACTTCTCAATTGCTGACAATCAGGCATCATGTATCTAAACATCATGCTTTTTCCAGATCCTCTTGGTCCATGCAAAAAGCTATGGCCAACATTAGGAACTTGATAAAAATCCGTAAATACATCTACAAATAAATGATAGGCATCTTCCGCAGATATATCTTCTGGTGTTTGGACAGCAAAAGGATTGTTATTCATTTATGGGTTTTGATATAATTGAACAAAAATTCTCCATCAATTTTATTTCCATTATCAAAAAGTGATTCAGGACATAATTCGTACAAATCTTTCGCTTTATATTCTGGATATCCTTTTTCACTTAATTTAAGCATCATTGGCTCCCGGAAATCTGCAAAGGAATTTGGGTCAACAAAAGCAATTTTTGCAGTTATAGTATTTAGTCTGTTACTAGAATAAATAAATCTCATGCAGTAAGAGAACTCAAGGTACATCTTGTATAGGCGTGTATAAATTTCATCAATTAAAAATACCTCCTTAAATGCATCTTTTGATATTGCTTTTCCGTACTTAATATTTAAGTCTTTTTTTTCTAACATATAATGAAGTTTGATTTCACCACCCTCATGGTCAATTTCTACGGATTGTAAAACTGATGCATATCTAAAAAAAATCTCACTACCTTTTTTTAACTCTCCAGAATTTCCAATAACTTTATTTGATCTGCTGAAGTCGTCTGCTAATTCATCTGCAAGCCGAAGTAATGCTGCTAGCATTCGTGCTTTTATTGGGAAGTTTAAAATAGGTTCTTTTATGGGAAGCCTATCAATCTTATCCTTTTGACCGTCAATTGTTCTTCCGCCATGTGCTTGGGCAATTTGATAAATCATCTTTTTTTCGGCTGTTTCTGTTCCCATTAATGTGCCTAGCTTTTCAATTATGTTAGATGCTGCTGTTTCATGACCCAATCTTCCCATTTTTATATGACCCGTGTCATGCAGTTGAGTTGCCATTAGCAATATATATACTTCGTAAGGACTAAGTTCTACGTCCTTCGCATTCCCCGTATCCACCAAATCAGTTAATCTTTGTATAACCACATCAATGTGCTCGGTTCCATGTTTGTTCAAATATATCGAGTCATCAAAAGTTAAAGTCATGGATGCTATTTCGGGATGTACATGGTTATCCAGCCATTCTTTTACGGAACTGTATTGACGGTAATAATCTACTCGCCCATTAAAGGGGAAATGTTTATTTTTTTTAGTTTTTTCCAACCACTCCGGCAAAGATTTTCCTTTCAGATCCATTATTATTTTGTTTGCTATACGATAGAATCTTTTTAAATATGGCTTTTGCCATTAAGGGTGGAACAGCATTACCAATCTGCTGTTGAATGAACCATAAAGAGCCTTTAAAATTGAAAGTATCTGGAAAACTCTGTATTCTGGCTGCTTCGCGAACTGATAACCCTCTATCTTGAAAAGGGTGGATTAACATGTTTTTCCTATAATTTGATATGACAATAGAGGGTTTATATGCCTGTAGTCGCCTATATATTCCGCTATGACAATTTTCAAGGTTTTTATAATTCAACATTAACTCATTTGGAATAGCTCGCCAGTTTTGGCCTTGTTTAATAAACTTATATCTTTCAATTATGTATTCATCATTTTTAGATACATAATTTTGAGATGAATGCTGAGAGTTTTTTCGCATCAGTTTAGCGTATTGTGAAATTTCTTTTGTAGTTCTATATGGTAGTGTATCATAATTAGCTCCGTTTTTTAACTTTGGTAGATCGCCAATAGCATCCCAAACGGTTATCTTATTAGGGTTTTTTCTTGGAAATTTAAATTGAATTCCATTAATATTCCCAACTAAAAAATATCTGTTTCTATTTTGCGGTACAAGATAATCAGAAGCAAATAGTACTTCATCTGAGAGCGTATAGCCTAATTCTTCAAACTTTGTTTTTATAAGTTTTAAAGTTTTGCCATCATTAAAATTTACAATTCCTTCGACATTCTCAAACAAAAACCATTCTGGCTTTAAATCACGCACAAATCTTATAAATTCGTTGTACAACTCATTCTTTTCATTTGAAAGGTTCCGTGTCCTGGTATTTGACCAAGAGAAACCTTGACAAGGAGGACCTCCAAAAACAATGAAAGGATTTTTTATAATACAATCTTTGGACTTGACTGTTCTAATATCTCGCTCTAAAAGGGTTACGTTGGGGTGATTAGATTTATAAGTATTTATCGAATATGGGTCATTTTCAATTGCAAGTTTGATTGTAATTCCTGCCATTTCTGCTCCCAAACTCAACCCCCCCGCCCCGCAGAATAGATCAATGGCGACCTTCTTCGTGATCATAAGCATTTAGTTAACAACGATTTATAAATCTGTTATGTAGGAAAACGTCCAAGATATACAAAAATTGAGAGAGCATCAAATGAGCTGAATGATGACATTTAGGCTTAGTTATGAATAATGAAATCAAAAAGATTATTATAGATGCAGGAGCAAAAAATTGAGCTAGATATATAGAGGGAAACTGTTAAAAAACTTCAAGGTCCGCCCATTTTTCAAACGAGAAATGAAAAAATTAAGGGTAAGTTATGGAATGTTTGAGTGAATAAGGATTATACCGCTGGTTCCTAAATCGTCTTTGGAATAGAAAATATCTCAATCATAATTTCCTCATCTTCCCCCTCGTCCTAATTTCATATCCAAAAGGCAAGTTTTCCTTCTGAATTATCCTGATTATCTCTTCCCAATTCTCAATCAACATTTTTACAATCTCCCAATGTTTATCCATTCCTTTTGAAGGCTTAATAAAGAAAACCCCCAGCTTATACTTTTCACAAAGCTGGTATTGCATCCTTGTCCGGTGAATGTTAGTATCCTTCGTTATCAGTATTCCTTTGGATCTGCCGATTGCAGGAATAATTTCTTCGTCGGGGACACCCTTGCCAAACTTAAGTTTGGTAGAAAACACATTAATATCCCTGAAATATCCTTTATTCAAAGAATTGAGTGCATCAGCCACATACTCTGAAAGATTTTCATCAAGGTATATATCTGTCATGCAGCTTTACGTTTACAGAAAGCAATAGCATCGTTTACCTGCTCCTCTGTAAGATCGTACAAGATGCCAATGGTAGATAAGGGCTCGCCGCTTTGATACATGGAAAATACGGTGGCCGCATTAATATTAGTGCCGGTAATTACCGGCTGTCCAAATTGATGGTGCGGATCTACAACTATTGAATGCTTTTTTCCAAGAGGCCAAAATCTTTGGGCAAGTGCATTTTCTGAAAAATCAATTTTATTGAAGAAGTCTTTGATCAAATTATGGATGATGATCTGGTTGCTTTTATCAGCATGTACCCATGTATTTGACGTTGCTTCATATAGAATTTCTCTCTTGTTTACCAATAAATTGTATGAAGCAAATGGATAGGGGGTGTTCAATTCTTTACTCATGTGTTTATGAGCTTCTAATATCCTGCCTGCGCCGATTTTCTGTTCTCTCAACATGTAAAAAATATAAAACTCGATCAGCGTAAGAAAATTGGTAGCCTTGTCCCTTCCTTCACCCCAGGAATATCTTCCCTTATCGCCACTCAACCGCTGGTCATAGAAATCTGTCAGCCACCTTCTTACTTTCGAAGTTGGCAATTGCAGTATGAGTGCCAGGTCGGGAACTGTGTAAATACCATTCCCTAATTCAATATGGTTCTTTAATGTAGTCAAGGACTTAAAAATAATGACGAAATCACAAACAAAAATACTAAAAATATTAGTTTAATTCAACCTTTCTTTCTACCTCACAATTATTGAACATACATTGGCTAAAAACAAGGGAAAATTTCATTTACTAACCACCTGCACCACCACCTCCTCCACCAAATAAGAAGTCAAACAAGAAGCGTATTAATTTGATATTAATAGAAGAATTCATCAGTAATCGATTCACTAAATAAATTTACACCCAATCCCTTTTTATTCACCAATGAATTGGTTTGAAATCGAATATATTTTTTACCCCCTCTTCCTCTTTATCCTCTTCTTCTCATCATCCGTACAATAATGAATCAACTGGTCAAAGATGCCGTAGATCTGTTCCCGGTTGAGTGGTTTGGTCACAAAGCCAGCATTATGGTCCACGGCTTTTTTCTTTTCATGCGGCATGGTGGAGGTGGTAAAGATCACGGCTGGTATTTCTTCAAATCCTTTTATATGCCTGATCTTTTTGAGGGCTTCGAAACCGTTTAACCTGGGCATGTTAATATCCAGGATCAGCAGGCATGGGAGAGGGGAGTCAGGGGGCATTTGTTGTATATACTCAAGCATTTCCTCACCTGTGGGAAATGTTAGCAGCTCTACGGTTTCACTGTATTCCTTAAAAACATCCTTTACCAGGTCCAGGTCATCAGGATCATCGTCTGCATATAAAATAATGCTCTTGGGTGGAATGGAACGGGTCATGGCTAGCCGAAAATAAAGGAAAAATTAATTCTTTTTTATTTTCGTGCAGGTATGCTCGTTACTGTCCTGATTCCATTTCGTTTTTGCTGTCCAGATCTTTTACATTGATCTGGTCGAGGTAGGGGTTCAGCATCTCCGGGTTATCTGAAATAATTAACCTGTCTACATCCTTGCGGTATAATTTATACTGGACCTCCACATAAAAACTGTTCAACTGGAAAAGAATATAAGTTTTCCCATTCACGATACGTTTACCTGCATAAGAACCATCTTTCTGGAGTAGATCAATCTGTAATTCCTGGGAGAGTTGCTCGAATTCAGATGCTTTAATTGCCTTTTTTGTCATGCCAGTCTGGTTTCGGGTTCAATCAGTAAATATAAGTAAGAATCACTCTTCTGATACATTGTAATGTTTGGTTGCTGTGACTTCTAATGCTCCGCCTGGTAGGTAAAAATCGGACACCGGAGTACCATCCGAAACTGATCTGTAGCGATCATTTTATACTTAAATTGCATACCCTATATTTTAATCTATGGAAGGCGATATCACAAAAATGCCTACCGGTGAACTTGAAAAGAGGGTCATGGAAATGGAGGATAGCTATGCGGAACTTTTAGGTGATAATCAGGATGTACACACGCTGCATCTCATCTGGATGCATTTGAAAGAACTGCGGTCTGAGTTGAAGAGAAGGAAGGGGTAGGTGATGGAAGTTGGTAGTCTGTAGTCTGTAGTCTGTAGTCGGTAGTCAGTAGGCTGTAAAAAGTCAACCTTCGTTTATTTCGGAAAGGAAATGCAGGAAACGCAAAGGGCGCAAAGAATGCGCAAAGGATCGCAAAGGGTGGGTAGAGTGTTTCACGCAAAGGCGCAAAGAAAAAAAGACGCTATTCATATTGTTCCAGGTCTTTGCAGTTATAATAAAATATTTTAGCAGCGTCTTTGCGTACCCCGCGTCTTTGCGTGAAATGCTTTTAATAACGCAAAGGATAGCAAAGGAAGACAAAGCCAATGGCCAACGGCTAATAGCCAAAAGCCTCTCTCTCCGCGGAATCTCCTTTTACACCGCTGGTCATAGCGTTTATGGACGGCTGGCGCATTCACCATTCACCACTCACCACTCACGCCTCACCCTTTCTTCCCTCCCCACAACACCAACATAAAACCAGTCTCGAAGCAGTCTCGAAGGAGAGTAAAAGCAGACCCCTTTGCAAGGCCCTGGCCTGCCTGGTAATCCAACCCAATCCATCATTCTCGCAATGCAAAATGGCAAGTTCCGGTACCAACCGGCATCATCCGGCACCAACAGGAAGGGCTAGGCTAAAACCCTTGCCGTGGGCTGTACCGCATAGTAGGTTTGTTGCGGATGCGGCCAGATCTATACTAGTTAAGCCGGCGGGCTGTTTCCAAAAGCAAACCACATTTTTTTATCAATTAAAACCTTTTTTATGGGTAGAATTTCTAAAGGGATCCTGGGTGGATTCCGTGGTACCGTGGGTACCGTAGTTGGCTCAAGCTGGAAGGGTATCGAATATATCCGCAGCAAGGCCTCAGCGCGCACCGGCTCAGCTTCTTCAAAGCAACTGGAGCAAAGGGCCAAGTTCAAAATGGTGAGCGATTTCCTGAACACGATCGCTGCCCTGGTGCGGATCAGTTTCTCGGGATTCGCCGTTAACCAGACCGGACGAAACCATGCGCTGGCCTATATGCTGAACAATGCCATCACCGGCACCTATCCCAATAATACGATCGACTATTCGCAGGTGCTCGTGGCAAGGGGATCCAAGCTGCCTAATGCCGGTAGCCCTGCCGCCGCATCCACCAATCCTGGTGTGATCGCTTTCAACTGGCTGGATAATTCCGGCCTGGGTGATGCCCTGGCTTCTGACAAGGCTATACTGGTGGCGCACTGTCCGGAACTCAATCAAAGTGTGTTCACACTGGATGGCCCGGCGCGTAGCGCCCTTACAGCCACGCTGGATGTGCCCGACTTTGCAGGTAAAGAAGTGCATACCTGGATCTCTTTCATCTCTGATGATCAGAAACAGGTGGCCAGTTCGCTGTATACCGGCAGTATGATGGTAACGGCATAAAAGCCTGTCATTTACAAATGTTCTCCGGCAGCAAAGACAAGCTGTTACAGCAAAGCAATTGAGCAAATTCTCTTCTGCTGCCCGTGATCATTCTATCAGGAAGCTTTGGTGGTGCACAACCAAAGCCTTCCTGTTTTTATTCACCTTAAATCGTGTTTTATGAATCATGCATCATCCATAAAATTTTCCACTTTCACCGGTACTACTCTCTCTGTATGGGGGAGTGTGGGCTGGCCGGATATCGAAAGAACGCTGGTGCTGGGATCAATAGGTGCCGCCATCAGTTTCCTGGTTTCCTACTACCTGAGAAATTTACTGGAAAAGAAAAAATGACCCATTTTTTGATCCCTGCCCTGCAGGGATTTTTTTGTGAATTGAACATAACCAGGAGCATTAAACGAAAATGGATTTGTGGCTGCTAAGTGTTATTTCGTATTTTATAGTTATAGGGATGCTGATTGTTTTATACTATTTCCTTAAATACTAGTTTCATAAAAGTCAACAGTGAATAGTTGCACAGGTGGATATTTTACTGCCATTTGGCTCTAAACTTTGATATAGCAGTTCTCTGAAAAAACTATTGGTTAAGTTACTTGTACGCATGGAAAAAATTTCTCATTTTTATAAGATATACGATTGCAGGCATGGATAAAAATAAAAGCACAGCCAGTCCGGATCTCAATAGATTGATAGACCATATCTATGTTGGGGTGCTGGTGCTGGATGAAGACTGGAAAATTGTCTATATCAATCAGAAGGCGGAAAAACTGATGAGCAAATCTTTCAGCCTTATCGGCAAAAACCTGTGGGATGTATATCCTCTGTCTCATGGCAAAGCGTTCTACAAAGCCTATCACCAGGTCATGGAAACCAAGATCAGCAGCGTAATTGAAGAGTATTCTGAAGCACTTGAAAAATGGATCCAGGCCTCCATCTATCCTTACTCTAACGGATTATCCATTTATTTTCATGATATCACAGCCCAACGCTCAGCAGAAATCAAGGCCAGGGAGAGTGAAACGCATTTCAGGCAGTTCATTGAAAGAATTACTGATGGATTTATAGCGCTTGACAAAAATTTCTGTTATACATACGCCAACCAGCGGATTGGAGAAATTACTCAACGGGATCCGCTTACCCTGCTCGGTAAAAATGTTTGGGAGGTTTTTCCGGAGGCTGTAGGTTCAGACACTTATAAGGCATTTCATACTGCGCTAAATGAACAGCGCTTCATCAGCAATATTGATTATTTCGAACCGCTGAATCTCTGGCAGGAAAACTATATCTATCCTTCGCCTGATGGATTGTCCATTTTCGTAAAAGATATTTCTGACCGCAAGTAGCTGGAACAGGAGTTAAGGGAAAAAGAAAAGAACCAGCAATTTGAGATCATGATCACAGCTTTGGAAGCCCAGGAAAAGGAGCGGACACATATTGCCCGGGAGCTGCATGATAATGTAAACCAGTTGTTGGTTTCTTCCCGGTTGATGCTGGCTCTGATCAGGGATGCGCCTCACCAGGCGGAAGCCTTGTTACCCAAATGCCTGGAAAATATCGAAATGGCCATTAAGGAAAACCGGCGGATCTCGCATGAACTGGTAACGCCAGATCTTAAAGATCAGCCACTTCTGGAGCAGCTTTCTGATCTCATTCAAGGCATGCTTGTACCCATGGGTATAGCGGTGAAAATGAGGGTTTCGCTTTTCAGGGAGCAGTTGCTGGATGAACAGCGCAAGCTGGCTATCTACCGCATTGCCCAGGAACAGTGTACCAATATTATCAAATACGCGCGGGCATCGAAAGTTATCATTACACTCATTACCTCAGCCGAATATTTTACCATGACCATCAGTGATGATGGACAGGGTATGAATGCAAAGAAAATCACGGATGGTATTGGCATCAAGAACATCCGTGGACGTATTGGTTTCTTTGATGGAAATATTGAGGTCAGGACGAGGGTGGGAAAGGGCTTTACATTGATTGTAAATATGCCCATCAGGGATCAGAAGGTGAGGGCAGGGAATGTTGAGGAAGCTAATGGCTGATAGCCTTTGGCCTTATTGCCCTCTCCATACCTATGAGATTAAATGGATTTGAATCTGGATGGATTGATATTTAATTATTCATGGGGATCCGGTGAAGATGATGATTTTAATGAAACTACTTACCGTCTTACCGCCTTCCCGGCTATTCATCACTGCTATAGAGCCTTCTTTGGGATTTCAATACCACTATTAAATTTTCTTAAAACAGATATTTTATGCGGGGAGACGGGAAGGCGGTAAGTAAAGTCATTAAAGCCCAAACTCTATTCATTTTCCAGCCTGCCAAATTTGTACTTCCTATAATGCTCCAGGTGTACGTATGCGGTGTGCATAGCCAAAAGCCAAAGGCTAAAAGCCAATAGCCTTGCCTCACCTCAAAAACGGCGACACCCACTCCTCCCTGAACCCCATGTATTGGCAAAACTCTGCAATGGAAATAAGGGATCTATTCTCTTTATTAAGCTTTTTACGGATGCGGGCCAGCAGCTTGCGGGCAGTATCCGGCTGCATGCCGGTAATGTTGGACACGTCCTTCGGATAAATCACAATCCTGGTAGGAAGGTTATTCATGGGTACGGACTATACCAGAAAATTATGGTGGAATAACCAGTTTTGAAACAGTGTTTTCCTGGTGTATTAATGGGAATTACTTAGCCGTAAATAAACCGGTTTACAGGGTTTTCCTATTTATAAACAAGGTAAACCCTGTTTTCCTGGACGAATAAAGTTTTGATTTTGGCGGTTCACCAAATATTCAAGTATGAGTCATTACATTTCATTATCCACAGCAGAAGACATGACAGAAAAGTACAGGCTGAACCGGGAAGACATTCTTAAGTCGCAGTACCAAAACCAGAACATCCTGCCGCTGAGCGAGACATTCGACAGATCCGCTTTTGAGGCGCTCCTGGATAAATCGGGTTGTGTGGGATTGCGCATTTATTATGGGATGGACAACGATTCAAAAATCCATGCTATCATTGTGGCTGTGGATGAGAATAATGAGGATATTCTCACGAATAGTGATGATGATATTGTTGACAATGGAAACAGGTGCCCTGATCTTTGTCCGCCTTCCTCACCACTCAACAGTTAGAAAAGCCTGCTATGAGTTTTGAGCTGAATGCTCTTTTTAGTTTAAGTATTGGCATAGGCGCCATCATTGGCTGGGTCAGGTTTAAAAAAACCGACCCGGCTTTTTTGCCTTTTCTCCTCTTGCTCACCATTGGATTTATCAACGAGATCGTCAGCATCATCCTGATGAAGCAGGGATATGATAATATCGTCAACTTCAATACTTTTTTGCTGATCGAATCCATCCTGCTGGTATGGCAGTTCAGGCGTTGGGGCATCCTGAGAAAGGCTGGCATTTATCCGCTTCTATTGATTTTATTCTGTGGCTGCTGGATCGTGGAAAGTTTTTTTATTCCCGGTATTTCCTTTAATTCCTATTTCTTTATGGTCCAGTCTTTTATATTGGTGATGATCAGTATACACATGATCAATATCATTTCGCTGCAGGAATCCACACCCTTGTATAAACAACCTGTTTTTTTAATTTGCCTGGGGCTTATAATTTTTTTCACTTATGCGGTTCTGGTTGAAGCTTTCTGGATTTTTGGATTAAGTAAAAGCCGGTTGTTCCGGCTGAGGGTTTTTGAGATCATGTCTTATATAAATCTGGTAACCAATTTAATTTTTGCTTTTGCATTTCTATGGATACCCATGAAGCCTCAATATATACTGCGGTCGTAATTACCGCTCTTGTTCTTGGCAGCACTATTATTTTCTTCGCCTTCAGTATTTTCAGGCAGCAACGCAGGTATATCAAAATGCAGCGAATGTATTTTACCGTTGAGATCGAAGCGCTGGAAAAAGAAAGGTACCGCGTTGCGCGTGACCTTCATGATGAGCTGGGGCCCAGCCTGAGCCTGAGCCGGTCTCATATTTGCGAGGTCAGGGCTCATGACCAGCCTAGCCGTCTGCATATAGAAAAAGCATCGGATTTTTTGTACGATGTAATGAAAAAAATGGGTCAGATCGCTCATAACCTGGCACCGGGCTCCCTGGAAAAAAAGGGACTGAAATATGCCCTGCTGCAATTCCTGGACGGCCTGCAGGAAGTGAGCCAGATCAGGTTCGAGCTGATATATGAGCTGAAGCAGGAACTGGAGCTGAACCGCCGCATACATCTATACCGCATCATACAGGAACTGGGACATAACGCCGTAAAACATTCCGGTGCCAGTAAAATGGACATCCAGTTGAAAGAGAAGAATGAAATGATTTATTTGTATAGTAAGGATAATGGATCGGGATTTGAAATGAACCGTGCCTTCCTGAGCAATGGGCTGGGTTTGGGAAGCATTAAAAGCCGCACAGAATTGCTCAGGGGCCGCATGAGGTGGCAGAGCAAATCCCAGAAGGGCACCATGTATTTTTTTGAATTTCCAAAAAATGTGAGCCAATGATCAAGGTTATCATAGCAGAAGACCAGGTATTGTTCAGGGAAGGATTGCTTTTGTTGTTACAGGCAGATCCGGAAATTGAAGTTATAGGCGAAGCCAGTAACGGGAGAGAAGCTTGCCAGTTGGTGATGAAACATAAACCTGATGTGCTGGTTACAGATATC
This sequence comes from uncultured Flavisolibacter sp., assembly GCA_964460925.1. Classification (GTDB taxonomy): domain Bacteria; phylum Bacteroidota; class Bacteroidia; order Chitinophagales; family Chitinophagaceae; genus Flavisolibacter. Next base: position 14,444 of record CAYWSQ010000002.1, read on the forward strand.
CAGATGCCTGAAATGGACGGACATGAACTTACTAGGGAATTGAATGCTTCATATCCAGAGGTTTCAGTAATTGCACTCACCATGTTTGAAGCCAATTATCATATCCTTGATATGCTTGGAGCTGGTGCTAAGGGGTATGTTATGAAAACTGCAAACAAAAACAAACTGGTAGATGCAATCAAGTCGGTTCACGCAGGGGGCATGTATTTCTGCGAAACTACCTCTATGAAACTTATGCGGCATATAGCTAGCAGCAGGATCGAATTGCCTATGAAAGGAAGGGATGTAAAATTTACTGAACTCGAAATAAAGATCATCCAGCTGGTTTGTGAAGAATTATCCAGCAAGGAAATCGCGGATAACCTGAATATAGGTATCAAGACCGTGGAAAGCTACCGCAACAAGATATATGAAAAGATCGGCGTCCGGAATATGGCTGGAATGGTGATCTATGCCATCAGGTACGGATATTACGATATACAGGAGGGTAAACCTATTGAAAAACCATGATTCTACGGTTGACTGCAATTTATAGTTGTCGGTATTTTATGAGCATCAAAACTGATGCTTATGAGTCCCAAAGAATTTACACAAGAAGAAATTCAACGTATTTATCTCACCAAAACTTACATGCTGCAACACCTTAATAAAAAACTCAGGGTGTCGCAACTTGCCCGGCATACTGCGCTTAATACACAAAAATTCAGGGAGGGTTTTTATTTCGTCTTTTCTTATGATGTGAATACCTATCTGAAAGAAGCGAGAATGCAGACTGCTTTTATTTTATTGAGGCATACTAAAAGAACCATGAAGGATATTGCTTCAATTACCGGATATGGAATGCATAAGGCCAATTTTCTTACGGCCTTCCGGAAGTGGTATGGGGTGAGTGCGGGGTCTATAAGGGGTGTAAGGCCAAGGGGAGGGAGGAGTTAACCGCCAAGAAAGAAGAACGCCAAGTAAGCGCTAAGTAAACGAAAGAGATTTCACGCAAAGGCGCAAAGGAAATAAGACGCAATTCACTGAAGGCATTTTACATTTTATGATCCCTGGAAGTAACAAAAAATTCCATCTCATTATAGCGTTTTTGCGTTCTTCGCGTTTTTGCGTGCAATCAAGGAAAACGCAAAGACTATACGAACATTCTTTGCGCTTCCTTGGCGTCCTTCGCGCCCTTGGCGGTTAAATATTAATCGCCGTTCTTCCAAACTGTTTGTGATTGTAGGTCTTGCAGCTTGAAGCTTGCCACTTGCAGCTTTTTTATTACGTTCTCAAACCAAAACCATTTCCTCATCTTACAATTATCACTAATCTTTACATCAGCACAATCAGCGGCAGGTGCTACATGCTTAATCTCACAACATGAAAAAGCAAGCCGCTGTACTCGTTCTCTCCAGTTTTCTCATTTTACTTTTTGCTTATACTGCAATCAGCAAGCTTGCCGGCTTTCATGATTTCAAATCTGTTGTACACCAGATACTGTATTCTGTCTTTCATAGGACCAACATACCGGGAGCGGACTCGATAGCCGCGATGGTGCCGCTATCAGAGCTCATCGTGGTCCTGCTCCTGTTTTTTAATCGTACCCGTTTGATTGGATTGTATGCTTCTTTCTGGTTGATGGTGGGGTTCACCCTTTTGATTGGGTATATGATGGTAATGGTGCCAAAACTTCCCTGCAGTTGTGGTGGTGTGATCAGTAGTTTGGGATGGAAGGAGCATTTGGGGTTTAATGCGGCGATAGTTGTTGTTACTGGTATTGTGTTATTGAAAAAGTCAGAGTATGGGTGAATGGTGAATGGTGAATGGTGAATGGTGAATAGGCGAGCCTTCCGGCTAAAATGCTATTACAAGGAAATTTTGAGAATTGTTTTTAAGTAGCGAATATGGTTTAATAGCAGTGAAGGATAGCCTGGAAGTCCAGCCTTCGCTGAAGCTTTGGCTGACGCTGCGGTAAGTAATGAATCAGAGAATAAAACGGATTATAGACTACTCACCTTCCATAAAGCTTCGGCTGGTAAAGCCGACTACTGACTACTGACTTCCGACTACTGACTTTGTTTTTAGCATGCATGCATACATACACCCCGTACCCGCCAGGCCAAACCGAAAACCTGTAGAAAAGAGTAGGTAAAACTTTCATTTTAAAAACAATCAACATGAAACATTTACGTTTATTGCCATTCCTCGCCCTTGTGCTGGCTATTGGCTTCAGCGCTTTTACAGAAAAAGCTTCTGAAAAAGCTGCAACCGGTAATTTCTACCGTTTCACTCCAAGCGTTTCAGGAGATGAACTGGTGGAATCTGCTTACGAATATGTGGGCACTTCAATGCCAAATCCTACAGGATGTTCCATCCCTGGTGAACTTCCCTGCATCATTGAGGCCCTGGGAGATGAAAATCAACCGGATTTTCAGGCCAGTGGAATAGTTGACCTGGAGGACTTGGAACAGGCGACTGTTGAAACAAAGGATTAACAAAAAAAAAGAAGGCCGGAAGGCCTTCTTTTTTATCTTGGGTTCTGGGGCATGCCTGACCTTTCAATTACAGTTTCCGGAATGGGCAATGCATACCGGAGATCATTTGGCGGCAAAATATATTCCTGGTTATTCAGGATTCTTTTCAGTGTAATATTGGCGCCTTCTTTATTAAATCTTTTCAGATCCATCCATCTTAATCCCCGCATCAGCAATTCCTTCCTGCGCTCCAGTAAAATGATATCCAGAGCTTCTGCTGGACCAGAGGCTGTTAATGGCGTGAAGGTTCCGGTCTTCCACCTTTTTTCCAACAGGGTATTGAGAGCGGTCATGGCAACACTGGTAAGTCCTTTGCGCGCCGCGGCTTCAGCATACATCATGTATACTTCATCCACCGCTATTCCTGTGAACATCACAGCATCCTGTGTATAGTTTCCCTTGAATCCATAAGCCCCATTACTGAGTGGTGTAAAAAATACAATTTTCCTCATGTCGTTTGCATGGTAGGATGCATACAGGTTGGAATCTATCCTGGCTTTTGAATTAGCTAATAAGCCGTTTCCAGCATCATTATCGAAGATCACTTCGCGATTAAGTAACTTGATCGGAAAAGGCGCGGATGGAGTTACCTCGCTGCTGTTATAATCCAGCAGGGTGTTTTTCATCTGGAGGCTGGAATCCGCATAGAGAAAACAATTATCATAATCCCTCATCCATAAGTATACCCGCGCTAACAAGGCATAAGAGGCACAGCGGGAAGCCCTGAACGGGGTAACAGGCGTAGGAGGCATAAGGGGAATGGAAGTTTTAAGATCTTCTATTACCCGGTCATAACTTTCCTGCAGGTTCGACCTTTCCGATACCTTGTTGAAATCAGTATGAAGCCTCAGGGGAATGCCCAGGTCACCGGAAGCCGTGGCGGCATCATACACCTTTGTCCATTGGCCTATCACTTCCAGGAAAGAATTGCTTCTGATAAATAAAGCCTGACCTTTTACATGGTCCCAAACCTCCTGGTTGGCAGGGGTCCGGGCTATTGTATTTAACCCTTCCAATACGGTGTTAGCTATATACACGTTATCGTATGCATTGGACCAGTCATTTTTATAATGGTCGAATAAATGGTCCTTCTCCCAGGTATACAGGCGCCTATCGCTTACCCGCGAAACGGAATTCCAGTCATTATAGTTGAGATAATAATTATCGCTGCTTGCTTCTCCAGCGGCAACACTTGAGGAATTGATCTGGCCATAATCATCCATCAAAGCCTGGAGTTCTTGCAAGGAAGATATGACCACCAGTTTTTTATCAGATTTTGCATCCAGGAATTTTTTGCATCCTGCCAGGTTTATCAATGCAACAAATGCAAATGCGGTCCCTATATATTTCAAAAGCATAAATAAAAATTTTAAGGGTTAAAATGAAAGGCGCATGCCTATGGAATAATTCCTGGGCGCTGGTATCTCCGATGATACATAGTCAGGATCGAGGCCCCTGTCATTTGCACGCCAGAGAATACCACAGTTACTCAGATTCACATAAATCTGAAGTGATTGCATGGGTAGTCTTTTAACCTTGCTGCGGTTTAGCTGGTAGGAGAGACTGACAAAATTCAGACGGATATGATCTCCCTTATCTACAGATAGTTCAGAACCGGTATAAAAACCGTCCCTTCTGCTATTGGCAGGATAGATCATGGAAGGTACCTGGGTGAAGGCCTCATCACCGGGTTGCTGCCAGCGGTTGACATAGTCAGCATGGGTACTTAATCCTGCAAATAAATTGCTGTAACCCAGCATCTGCCTTCTGAAATAATAATCGAATTTATAAGTGATGGCAGCGGTCAGTTCCAGGTTCTTCCATGCAACTGTATTTCCAAGTGAGCCAAAAAAGCGGGGCATCTGCGGACCATGATAAACAAGGTCATGAACAGGCAAGGTTGTAAGGGCGGTATAGTCTTTGGAAGTTTGTCCGTTGAGGATTCCCATAGGATCTCCCGTTAGCGGGTCCAGTCCTCCCCAGCGATGCGAATACAAAGCATATACAGGACGTCCTTCGAGGGCAACAGCACCCTGGCCGGAATTAATAAAATCAGTGCCGGTAAATGATGACCTGTAATATTCTGTAACCTCATCTCTATTATAGCTGAAATTGAGCCTGGTGGTCCAGGTGATGCGGCCGGTCAGGTTCATGGAGTTTAATTCCACATCCCAGCCATTGCCCTTCATGGATGAAGTATTTTTCTTCAATGTCTGTCTGCCCAGGCCTGTAGTATAGTCAATCGGTTCGGTGCCAAAAAGGTCCCTGCCATTTTTTTGATAGTATTCAATACTTCCCCTGACCCTATTGTTCGTGGTTTTGAAATCCAGTCCGAAATTGAGCATGCCACTGCGTTCCCATCGTAATTCAGGATTTGCAAAATTCTGGATCTGACCGATGGGTGTTTGTGTATATGGACTGTTAGCAGAATTATAACTCATGGTAGTTACTGCCGTCATGGAAGGATCCACATTACCACTCCATCCATAAGTAACGCGGAAGTGCAGGTAATCCAGCTTGTCTACATTCCAGAATTTTTCTGATGATATTTCCCAACCCAGGCCTGCTGACCATAATGGATTCCATTTATTATTGGCGTTTACGCCAAACAGGTTGGAGGCATCCCGGCGTGCGCTTACAGTGGCCGTGTACCTTGATAAAAAAGTATAGGCAGCATTTCCATAAAAAGAAACGAAACGGTTGATATTCTCCGAAAAGGAAAATTCATGGGGAATATTGGTGACTGTACCACGTATAAAAGTTGGAAAGGGTGTGGCATAGTCTACCATCCCCATCGTAAGCAGGGAAGGATCAAAGCCATAGGTTCTGAATTTATGCCCGGTTGTTTTTCTTTCGCGGATCTCGGAACCTGCAAGCAGACTTACACCATGATTCCCCCATACGTTGGAGTAACCGATGCCAGTCCTGAGATTTTGCGCTTCCAGGTAGGAAACAGTTTTATCTAGTATATCACCTTTGGGAATTCTGTTGGTAACCACACCGGTAACGCGGTTGATCTGAGTATAGTTGTTGATCAGGTTGCGTGCGAAATAACTTTGCTGTCCGAAAGTTTTATCGAATTCATTATCCTGTTTTTCATACTGGTATTTTACATCGAGGCTGACATGATCCCAAATTTTATAATTGATGGAGATCCTTCCCAGCATGTGAAGCATCCTGCTTTTAGATCTGTTGTGCTTATAATCATCAAAAGGATAAAATGCCCAGTCCAGCAATTTTCCTGCACCTGCTGTATCTACATATGTCTGCCTGAGGTCACGGTAATATGGTCTTGCATTTCCCATTTCATCCAATAAAGAGAAATAGGGAGGTAAATTTCCCCTGGAAGAGCTGATGCTTCCAAATTCAGGTTTTCCGCTACGGGTGGAGTTAGCGGTAAGATTGAAAGAAGCTGTGATATTGAGATTACGGACGGGCTGGTAGATATTTTCCATGCGAAGGGTAAGCCGGTCATAACCACTGCTCAACTGGGAAAGATTTTTATCATAGCCAATGCTGGCCAGCCATCCAAGTGGACCTGAGCCACCCTGCATATTGATGGCATATTGCTGGTTGAGTCCGGGTTCATAAAAATGCCTGAGGAATTCATCCCTTAGGTCCACCTGCGCCTTGGCATTCAACTGGGCATCTGCTTCGGCAGCGGTTATCAGTCCTCTTCTTTGCCGGAATAAAATTTCATAGACCGGTGAGAAGGAAGGTTTGTTTGCTGATAAGGTGTCGGAAAAGCGGTAGCCTCTGCTGAATAAAAATTTTTCAAGATCAATATAATCAGCCGATGACATGGAAGGCTGGTAAAAGAGATCGGGCTCCGACTGCCAGGTGAGGTTGGAGTTAAATTGCAATCTGAATGGCTGGTTCATCCTTGCTTTTTTGGAAGTGATCACGATCACACCATTACCGGCCCTTGCACCCCAGATAGAAGCAGCCGCTGCATCTTTAAGAAAGGTGATGCTTTCGATATCATTTGGATTGAGGTTGTTGAGATCACCTTCATAAGGGAAATTGTCAAGGATGATCAGAGGCATGCGGGGACCTGAAATGGTAGAAAGACCCCTGACCATGATACCACCGGCAATTGATTTACGGTCTACCGAAATGCTGTTACCAACAGCTTCCAGCCGGCTCAATACATCAGTACTCACCTGCTGGTTGAATACTTCATTACTGATATGGGAAAAAGAACCGGTGGCTCTTTCCCTTGGCAGGAGCTGGAAACCATTGCTGATGATCACTTCATCCATAAGGGCTGATTTCCTCTTGAGAACAACAGTAATAAAACCACGGTCCTGTGGTGAGAAAATTTCGTAGGCGGTGTTGTATCCCTCTGCGGCAATCACCAGGGTATCGGTATACAATACACCAGTAACTGTAAACATTCCATCAGCGGTTGTGACCTGGTTTTCTGATGAGATAAATGAAGCATTTCTTTTTACAGAAATACTGGCGCCCTGAATGGGCTGGTTATCCTCGTTGATGATTTTTCCTTTGATGGTAATGGGTTGGCACATGGACAGTACAGGGCAAAGCAGTAGCAGTAAAAAAATGGATTTCATTTTTTTAGAAGTTTAGTTTGATTGAAGAAGGTGATACTGCTGATTTCCACAGCCGGCCCGTCATGCCCCCAAGCAGGCAATGACGGACCAGGAAGCGCCGGAGGCCCTAGTATAAACGCAGGCTTGGAAGTACTTACTACCCATATATAACCGTTCCAAGTATCCATATGTAAAACCTGCGCTTCCAATTACTATCCTAGCAGCAGGGAAGTAATGGCTGTGGAAAAACCATTAAACCGGGTGTTTGGGTTTTTTGGCGATGCCTGTCTCGATCAGGTGCAGGCTGGCATTCTCATAGAACAAAGGGCGAATGAAAACACACATGAGAAGATTGATATGTTGCCTGTAAGATTTCAATGTTCAATCAGATAAGTGGTTTAAAATATCCTGGACTATTTGATTTTTTCTATGGCCAAACCCTTCAATGTTCTTTTGGCTTCCACCCACTGCAGGCCAAAGGATTGCAGTTCTTTGTTGAGTGCAGGAAGATCTTTGAAGTTGGCAACCAGTTCCATGTCGATATGCTGCGTTATTCCAGTTTCATCCAGGTAGCTTATGCCCTGTGTGGGGCCAGTAAGTGCATTGATCCTTAGGATCAATTGCGACAATGGCTGGTTTATCATTTTATTGGTCAGGTTACGACCTCCCTTCCACTGCAAAACCGGTTTGCCTCCTTTGGTAGATAACCTGCCTGAATCAAATCCGGGAGTTTTTACTAACACCTGGCAGTTTTGCAACACCAGGGTGTCCTTAATTTTCAATTGAAGATATCTTTCCAGGTCCTGCTTCATCATTAATCTCATTTCTGCATCAGTTGCAGATATAGGAGCATTGATCTCATACGAAAAACGGTTTGATTTTGTCCAGGAGGATGTCTCTTCGGTCATCAACAGCAAGTGATCCCGCACACCGGTAGCCTGTTGAACCAGTGAATAAATTGTATAATTAACAAATGAGAGATGTTTATGTGTGGAGTCTGTCCATTTGCGGCCGGGAGAAGTGAGACCATCCAAAGATTTGGTTAAAAGGGAACGGAATAATATATCTGGGAAAGTACCTCCATTATCATAATGAAGCAAGGGCAGTTCGCGTTTGAAATCCAACTGGTCGACCTTCTGTTTTATATTCAGTGGCTCACCCTTGATGGCTTTAAGGATATTGGTTTGATTGATCTCGTTGGTGGCTGTAGTTGCGAGGACCCTGCCTTCAGCATTCAGCCATACATAGTGAGGGACGCCCGCATGCGGAAAAAACTTTTCAAGTATGGAATCCATGATGATGGAGGTAAAGCGGTAAGGTGTTTGATCAGGTTTGAGGCGCTTGCTGAAAAACAAATCAATATCCTTTTTGGTATTACCCGATCCTTTTTGATTCACCAGGATCACCTGCAACTCGTTTTTGAATAATTGCTGCATGCTGTCAATCCTTGGAAATCCTTTGATACAGACTGAGCACCAGGTAGCCCAGAAATCGAGTATGATCAGTTTTTTGCCCGTGAGGTCAGCATGTGCATCAAGGATGGATAGGGGTAAGATTTCACCAGTCTTTAAAGGACGGATGGTGCCCGCTGCGAAATGACTTTGTTTCTGAGACCAGGCATTGGCAGATAATAATGTAAGGGTGATGAGCAGGCAGATAAATTTCCTAGTCTGATTATAAATAAAGTGCATGGGGCCCCTGTACTCATTACTGAGGCCTGAGAAGATGCCACCAGGAATAAAGGGGGCTCCCATGCAAATAAGTTGGGTTGTTTTCCGTCTCATAACTGTCTGGTTTCTCAGGCCGTCAGTAAAGAGAGGAATGAACTTATTTGTGTAGTAAATATAGGGCGAATATACTTAATTTGAACAAATGTGTATAATATCTGTACATTTATTTGAACAGGTCTGTTTATTTCTTTACCTTCTTGCAAACGAAAGGAAGAAATATACACCGGGGCGCTTTGCTGGAAAATGCAGTCAGGGAAAGGTCTGTAAACATCAGTCAAATGGTAAAACGAATGGGCCTCTCCAGGGGCAGTTACTATAACCACAAGAGCGATCCCAATCTTTCTTATGAGCAGTTGGCGGAATATGGCCGCGTGCTAAAGCATGATTTCTCACAGGATCTTCCAGAGATGAAAAAGTTCCTGATGGAAGAGCAGGAAGCGCCTTATACACCTCCCAAAACCATTGAAGAAGCCATTGAGCAGAGGGATTTCTGGAGGGAAAAATATTACCAGTTAATGGAGAAGTATCATAGGGATGTTGTGGAGGGGAGGGGGGCGTGAGGCGTGAGTTGGAAGTCGGTAGTCGGTAGTTGGTAGTCGGTAGTCTGTTCAAAGTTCAAAGTTCAAAGTCGGGTTGTTTAGAGAATGGGGGTGATGAGATTAACCTGAAGTCGTGAGTCGTGAATACCCGCAAAACTTCTGCATCATACAAGAATCCTTCGCCGTGTATTCTTCTTTTATGCGATGAGCGTGCAGCGGCTCAATTTTTACAGAACAGTGCGGCTGCAGTCCTTCGTCGCGGGTGATGTCCTTGAGAATACGAAGTGCCTGCGTCCGCCTCAGGAGTAAAGGAGTTTCTTAAATCCGAGTTACATCTTTATAAAATTTCCAACTACTTTAAATTGACATTTGTAGAGGTCCCACAGTTACTATTTAATCAATAACTACTCCAGTTCTCCACCAGCCAGGCTTTTACCCGTATTTGTGAACGCACATCAGAAGGCAGATATTTGTTGATCATTTTTTCGATCTTTTCCCCCGCGCTTTTTAATTCAATATGATGTTCTGCTCCAAACTTATTGATCAGGTAAAGGACTTCCCATCCCTGCCGGCGGTTGAATAAGGAGTGGTCTGGCTCTCCCCTGAGACGTGGGTCATCCTCCCTGGTTTCCCATTCATAATTATATTGAAGATCAGCTTTGAAATAGAACATGAAATTTTGATTTGGGTGCAAGCTGCTTTAAAGCCTGAGATTAAACAACAGTATTAATCCGGTCAAAAAACCAAGTAACTACGGTAGTCTGCCTGAACTAATTCGCTTAATTATGTTGTATAAAACAACATCATGAGAAAAGTATTATACATCTCACCATTCAGTGGCCAGTGGAAGGTGCACTGGGAAAAGGAGCAGGAAGGGTTCATATTCTCAACCAAGGACTTAGCTATCAGGGAGGCCCGCAAGATCGTAGGCAGACTGAAGGAAGGAGAAGTAGCATCCATCCGGGTGCAGAAAGCTGATGGAACCTTTCAAACCGAATGGACCTACGGAAACGACCCTTATCCGCCAGCCGGATAGATTCCTGGAAAAACCTGTAAATTAAAAAAGGGCCAAAGGGTAATCTTTGGCCCCGACCCTCTGGATCTGTGAATTCACTTAAGGCAAAACTATGCCGCGACATCTTTCATTAAATGAGAAAAATCCCCGTTAAAAAGGGGATTTTTCTCATTGACTAACCATAAATATTCAGTATAGCATCTGAATGTTTTAGATTTCCTCCCATTTCACCAGTCCATGCTTGATCGCATACAGCGCAATGCCTACGGCGCACCTGGCTCCTGTCTTTTCCTGCATCTTATACCGGTAATCCTCCACCGTACGAGCGCTGAGTCCCAGTGCAGAGGCCATTTCCTTGGTGCATTTTTGCTGGCAGATCAAACGCATGATCTTGACCTCCTGGACAGAAAAACTGGCGTGCTGGGTTTTTTTGAAAGGATGATGATCGCCCGTGATGATGGCGGACATGAGCGCTTTGGAAGTATCATTGGAATAGTAAAAGCCACGCTGGCTCACCACAGATATAGATTGGTATATCTCATCCCTTGAAGCATTTTTAAGCAAATAGCCTTTTGCACCTGCTTCAAACATGTCGATCACCATGGAATCTTCAGCACACATGGAAATGGCAATGACACTGGTTTCTGGAAACCTGGCGGTGATCTGCCTGGTTGCTTCAATGCCATCCATTTGCGGCATCAGGATATCAGTTATAACCAGGTCAGGTTTTTCCTCTTGTACAATCTCTATTAATTCCTTTCCATTACCAGCTTCTCCTGCAAGGGTGATATTATTATTCTTCAGTTTGTTCAGCATGAAGCGGAAGCCATCCCTGAATACAGGATGATCATCTGCAATAACGATTTTGATTGGCGTCTCAGACATACAGTAAGTTTTGGTGAAAGAATCGGTTTTAATTTAAGCTAATTCGTTCAAATAATTTACCCGTATTAATACGGGTAGGATTCCCGTAGTAACCACAATTTTTGGTAGGTAAACCTGGTGCATCTTTAGGGCCTACCTAAACGCAAGCTTATTTTACTCCAACGATTATATTCAATTATTCTCCTGGTAATCATCACTATTCCGGTAGCCGCGCAGGAGGCAGACAAGCTGGATCAACTGATCAATCTGCCCGATAAGGTATTTGCTGCGGCAGACAAAAAAGCCCGTAAAATAGAAGAGAAACTGGAAAAGGATACAGAAGCTTACCTCAGCAAATTGCAGAAGCAGGAGCAGAAGCTGAAAAGGAAACTATGGAAAAAGGATTCCGTAAAAGCCCAGGCCATTTTTGGTGACATTGAAGAAAAATATGCTAGCCTGCGAAATTTGAATTCCACGCAGCACCCGCCTTCCCAGTTATATTCTGGTCACCTGGATTCGCTTAAAACCTCACTTTCCTTTCTGCAGACACAATTTCCCGGAGGTCATCCTTCCATTGATAAACTCCAGGCTCAATACAGCAGTCTGCAAGCAGAACTGAATGTTTCAGAGCAGATCCGAAAGCAATTGCAGTCACGCCAGCAAATGCTGAAAGAACAGTTTGAAAAACTGGGGATGGTGAAACAACTCAAGCAGTACCGCAAGCAGGTCTATTATTACCAGAGCCAGGTAAGGGCCTATAAAGAAATGTTTGAAGATCCATCAAAGATGGAAGCAAGGCTAATGGAGCTGGCCATGAAGATCCCCGCATTCAAGGATTTTTTTGCCAAACATTCAGGGCTCGGACAATTATTCGCGGTGCCCGGCAGCGGTGGTAATAGTAATATTTCACTTACCGGTTTGCAGACCCGTGCCAGCGTGAACCAATCTATTGTTGACCGTTTTGGTTCATCTGCCAGCGTGACCAATATCCTGCAGCAGAATGTACAGGGCGCACAGGGACAACTCAATGCACTGAAACAAAAAGCACAGTCTTATGCATCGGGAAGTTACGGAGACGGAGACCCGGAGATACCCGGTTTTAAGCCCAATAATGAAAAAACTAAATCCTTATTAGACCGCCTTGAATTTGGTGCCAATATGCAATCGCAGAAGGCCCGCTATTATTTCCCGGTCACCTCGGATATCGCCTTATCACTTGGCTACAAACTCAATGACCGATCCATCATCGGCATAGGCGCCGCCTATAAAATAGGCTGGGGCAGGGGATGGGATCATCTGCGGATCAGTCACCAGGGTATTGGACTCAGAAGTTATATCGACTGGCAGATCAAGGGTTCCATCTATCTCTCCGGGGGCTATGAGCAGAATTACCAGTCATTGATCAGGAACATGGCGCAGTTGCAGGATTACAGCGCCTGGCAAAGCAGTGGACTGATAGGATTGAGCAAGAGGTACCGGGTGAGTAAAAAGTTTAAGGGAGAGATGAAGGTGTTGTGGGATTTTCTTTCCTATAGACAGGTGCCAAGGACGCAGGGGATCGTGTTTAGGGTGGGGTATAGTTTGAAATAACCAGAAATAATATATAAGTCTTAGCGTATGAAACTAACTGTTTTTATTCTGAGTGCATTATTGGCACTAAATGCAGCCGGTCAAGGTGATTTTGCGAAACTAACACCAGTTACACCTGAAGCTGCCCATTTGCAAAAGGGAGTCAATTTGCCTGTCGATATCAGTAGTGGTATTCCAAATATTTCGATTCCTTTATTTGAATTACGTACAGGAAATATTTCGGTGCCAATTTCTATAAGTTATCATGCTTCAGGTATAAAAGTCAATCAACTTTCTTCCAGTGTTGGGTTAGGTTGGGGCTTAAACGCTGGTGGGGCTATAAGCCGGAATGTCAGAGGATTAGCTGATGAAGCAGGTCCTTCAGGTTGGATGAATAATAATTTCACTACACATTTTGCCAATGTCACATGGAACGGAAGTCAGTCTGCTAACGATTACATGTTAGATAACTCAAATGATTTCAGCCAGGACGATTATTCTTATAATTTTTTGAACTATGGGGGTAGCTTCTTTTTTGACAGTACCAAAACCATCAGAAATGTAATGAGGGATCCGTTAAAACTGGAGTTTTTAAGCAGTTATCCTTCGAAATACAGGGCTAAAGATTTTGCAGGTTTTAGTTATTACTTTGACTCAACTGATTATTCAGCAACTACAACTTATCCTTCAAACGGTTCAAATACCGGTTTGCCACTTCCCTCTGTTTCATCCTGGAGGTTAACCAAGATAAAGTACCAGAATATTGACAGCGTGATGATGGATTATGAAAAATATGACATTCTATATGATTATGTGAGTGCTGATGTTATTGATGCTAATGTAATGTTCAGGACATGTATACCTGGATTACTGGGTTGCCAGATTTGCGATGATAACTATGCAACCACATCTTATCATATGATTACGGCTAATAGTTTCAAGAATTCAGTCATAAAGAATATTATTAGCAGAGATACAAAAATCCTTTTTTACTATTCAATGGATAATAGCGCCCATATCTGGAAAAAGAAATTGGATTCAATACAGGTTTTGTCATTAGTTGATAGCCTGGTCAAAAAAAGGATTCATTTCAGTTATTCAAGATTTAGTGGCAATGATCAATTGAAGCTAAATGCTGTCAGAATGGTAGATGTATCAACAGGCCAAATTGAGGAAACCAGATTTGAATATTATGAAAGCACCTCAACTGCTTTGCCTGCTATGAGTTCCAGATCCAGGGATATGTTTGGTTATTTCAATGGTAAATCTAATAGTACATTGCTTGTTTCCGATGAGAATTCATTTACTGTAATTGATGCAGATCGGACGGTAGATTCTAACAAAATTTCCTTGGGAACCTTAAAACGGGTGAGTTTCAAATCCGGAGGCTTCACTGAGTTCCGGTATGAGCCAAATAAAATTAATGATTCAACCTATGGACCAGGAATCAGAGTTAAAGAAGTTTTGGCATACAATACGGTGGATAATGTGTTAAACAGATCTACATATCACTATTACGGTTATCACGGTAATACAATAATATATCCATATTCCATGGATCCTGATGTTCAGGATCTTACTTACTTAAGAAAAGTATTTCACTCTGATGAACCTGGGACATATAGGCGTCCCCTAGGTATAGTGCCGCAAGGACATGTTTATGATAGTGTAGTTATCAGAAATAAGTCAAAAGATTATGATCTTTTAACCTCTCACAAATTTGATTTTTTGATTATCTATAATGGCTACAAAGGTTACCCTGTGGAAACAGCTTATTATCGATACAATACGGGGACAAGTGATTATTCAGTAGTGAAAAAGCAAAAGACTTCATATTTGGAAATCAACCAAATAGAGAATAGTACTCCATTATTAGGCACTATGAAACCAGAGAAGCATGTCCTTGCAACTTTTACGGACGCAACAGTATCATGTTGGAGTACTACTTTTTTTACAACAGAATATACTTATACGGAAAATGCTGTTCTGAAGTCGAAGGAACAAATGCTAACCTATGATGGTAGCAACATTCTAACCGAAGAAACCAGATATTATTATGAAAATAGTCAGCATCTCCAGCCAACAAGAATTGTGCAATTAAATAGTATTGATTCAACAATACGAGCAATAAAATATCCTGCAGAGATGGTGGCAAGTAGTCAGGATCCAACAGGTGTTTATGCTTCAATGGTCAGTGATTACTTATGGGCTTCAAAGATTTCTGAAGAAACTTTCAGTGCTTCAAGTTCACCTTTAAGTAAAACCATAACTAAGTATACACATACAGGTTCTTTTTATGCACCCGAAAATATTCAAGCAGCTTATTATAGTAATACTCCAGAAGTAAGAAAATCAATTAATAGCTATGATGGGAATGGAAACATTACTGAATATTCTGAAGATGGGGCAAAAACAAAATTAATCTGGGGATATAAGAATACATCATTAATTGCAAAGATAACCAATGCAAATGCAGGCCAGGTTGCATTCACAAGTTTTGAAACTAGTGAAACCGGTGGCTGGACATTCAATGGAGGAAATTTTACCACGACATATTCTATAACTGGAAATAAAGCCTTCACCTTAAATAGTGGTAATTCTATTAGTAAAACAGCTTTAACCAACAGTGCTTATGTTGTTTCCTATTGGTCCCGTAACGGTTCTCTTTCTGTAAATAGTACCTCAGGGACAGCGGGTTTGTCAAAGGGAGGATGGATGTATTATGAACATAATATTTCTCCAACAACCAGTGTGACAATAAGTGCAGCAGCCTCTTTTACTATAGATGAGCTCCGATTATACCCTAAGGGGGCCATGATGAATACATATTGCTACAATCCTTTGATGGGAGTTTCTTCGATTTGCGATATAAACAACCAGATTCTTTATTATGAGTATGATGGACTAGGTCGGTTAGCCATTACCCGTGATATAGACAAAAATGTAATTCGTAAAATTAATTACAGTTTGTCTCAGTCCGGTCCATCATCGATGTATTATAACCAGGAGCAAATTGGATTTTATAACAGGAATAACTGTGGACTTAATTACGAAGGCGGTGCTTACCAATATACCGTTTCGGCTGGCCGGTATTCTTCTACAGTGTCACAGGCAGATGCAAATGCTCAGGCGCAGAGAGAATTGGACCATCTAGGACAACAATTCGCTAACTTATATTCTACCTGTATTTATATCTGCCCAAATTGCCCAGGTCCTCAAAAGAAATGTATCAATACAACCTGCGAGCGCGGTTTTAAAGTGTATACTTCTTCGGTGTATAATTCAATTACTGGGAAGTATGACTGCATGTATCATTATGAATTTAGTGATGGGTCCTGGTCCATTTCTATAATGGAAGAGAGTGATGTGCCATGTCTATAATTTTTAAAAAATTCAAATAATGAAAAAAGTATTATTTATCCCTTTTCTTTTACTATTATCCAACTTTTGTTTTTCTCAAACTAGTCCTGCAGATGTTGTTGCGTTCAATATATCTGTTAAGATGAAAGATAGCTTATCGTTAACAGATGATCAGCGGCAACAGGTATTCCATGTAAATCTGCAAATAAATCAACAGAAATCAAACACATGGAAGACTCATAGTAATTCTGATTCGTTGCATTTAAAACTCCAATTAATAGAAAATACAAGGGACTCGCTTTATGTGCCAATATTGAATAACTATCAATATGAGTTGTACTTAATTAAAAAGAAAAACTTAGTTAGAGCGAATTGAATGGGTCTTTCAAAACTGATTATTGTCAAATCTTTTGGGTTATGTTAAAAAAACTATGCCTTCTTATTTTTTTCCTATTTGCTGGAATTTGGAATATTTCTAGATTGTCAGCTCAAAGAATTGCTCCCTTTCCTTATAGTTCGGGTACGAAAGTTAATTATATCCGTATTTGGGATGCAAAGGCTCCACAAACTGATGCATCAAAAATATTGGTCACATCTCAAATTGATAGTTTTGTAATGACCACTCAATATTTTGATGGGTTACAGAGGGGGATACAAACAGTAGTTAAGGGAGCCAGTCCACTGGGAAAAGATATGGTTAGTGCTTTGTTTTATGATGAACTGGAAAGAACACCTATTCAATATTTGCCTTTCGTGGCTAACGCAACTGGCGGAAATACTTCGGTTAGTGATGGGCAATTTAAAATCAATCCATTTCAACAGGATTCAGCATTTTTGAAAGGTCAGTTTCCTGATGAAAGCTATTATTATAGCAGTTCAGTTTTTGAGGCATCGGGTCTGGGCCGCGTTTTATTTAACTATCCAGAGGGGAATAGTTGGGTAGGTGCTTCAAGAGGAATGGAACAGCAGTACTTAATTAATACAGTAAGCGATTCAGTTCGTTATTGGGTTGCTGGGTCGACAGCTTCCACTTCACCTACAACTTTATCCTGTTACAGTGCCAATCAACTTTTTAAATTTGTCTCAATTGATGAACACGGGAAGAAAATAATTCAGTTTAAGGATAAAGAAGGCAAAGTTGTATTAATCAAGCAACAATTAAGCTCGACACCTGGTTCAGGTCACATTGGCTGGATTTGTACTTATTATGTTTATGATAAATTAGGAGCGCTTAGGTTTGTTTTGCAGCCAAAGGCAGTTGAAGCACTATTAGGTTCGGGTAGTTGGATAATATCAGATCCTGTTCGTGATGAACTTTGCTTTTATTATGGCTATGATTATAGAAATCGCCTTTCTATTAAAAAACTGCCAGGTGCAGGAGAAATCTATATGGTTTATGATTCCCGTGATCGAATGGTTATGGTGCAGGATGCAAATATGAGGATGGGAACAGCAAAATGGATGCTAACACTATATGATGATCTAAATAGGCCAGTTCAATCCGGGTTGGTGAATAATAGTAGTATTGGATCAAAATCATTTACTACACATATTGCGGATGCGAGCATATCCCCCTCTTATCCATTTAATCAATGGAATGTTCCTGGAGCAGGTTATGAAATGCTGAGCCAATTCGGTTATGATCATTATGATAGTATTCCTTCCGGGGGACCAAACGGCACGCTGGCAACCACTCACATCACTTCGACAAATTTCTTTACCAGTTATAATGCAGCTCCGGATTATGCGCAGGCTATTGTTAAAACTGTACAGACCAGGGGTATGACTATCTGGAGCAAGGTAAAAGTTCTTGGAACGGCTTCAGATTATTTATTCAGCACCAGTATTTATGATGAGAAGACCAGGGTTGTGCAAGTAAAGAGTACGAATATTACTGGTGGAATGGATACACTTACGAATCAATATGATTTTTCTGGAAAGTTGTTAAGAAATCATGTAGCACATGCCAAGGCAGGAACCAATGCCCAGCGGTACTATGTACTCACCAAGAATGCTTATGATGCAGGAGACAGGATTATCTCTGTCAGTAAAAGAACCAACAGGAATAATTCCAGCAGCACCACCGACAAGGTAATTGCGGAAATGTGTTATAATGAAATGGGTCAATTAAAGGAAAAGAAACTGGCACCTGCCTATAACAGCAATGCCGGACTGGAAAGCCTGGTCTATGATTATAATATCAGGGGATGGATGCTGGGTGCCAACCGGGATTATGCAAAAACGGCGGCATCTACCTCTCATTATTTTGGATTTGACCTCGGCTATGATAAGACTTCTATTGCTCCGGGAGAGAGTGCGGCTATAGGAAGTTATGTTGCGGCCCAGTACAATGGAAACATTGGAGGTATGCTTTGGAAAAGCACAGGGGACGATGAGATCAGGAAGTATGATTTTACTTATGATGCGGTGAACCGGCTAACAGGAGCTGATTTTAACCAGTACACCTCTTCCAGCTTTAACAAAACGGCTGGAATCGATTTTACCGTAAAGAACTTAACTTATGATGCCAATGGTAATATTTTAAGCATGGACCAGCGGGGCTGGAAAGTCACAGGTAGTACTACGATTGATTCCATGCAATATCATTATTATTCTTACAGTAATAAACTGAAGAGTGTGATCGACAGGGTCAACGATTATAATACAAAATTGGGTGATTTCAGATCTTCACAGATTTATATGATGGCATTAGGAACCAAAACCAGCTCTGCTGCTGATTACAGCTATGATGATAATGGCAACCTTGTGAAGGATAAGAATAAGGATATTGAGACTTCAGGAGGTGCCAACGGAATAGAGTATAATCACCTCAACCTGCCTAAAAAGATCACGATAAAGAAGAATGGAACTGACAAAGGATATATTGAATATATATATGATGCTGGCGGTACTAAGCTAAAGAAAATCACCAGTGAACTGGGAATAGATACAACCATAACACTTTATGCATATGGCAATTATGTGAATGATACCCTGCAATACCTGACACAGGAAGAAGGAAGGATTAGGTATAATATGGATAGCACTAGGTTTGAATTTGATTATTTTATCAAAGATCATTTGGGAAATGTGAGAATGGTACTTACAGAAGCGAATAAGACAAATGCCTATCCCGCTGCGACAATGGAAACAGCTCAGAGTTCAATAGAAGACAGCATTTATTACAACCTTACGACCACACGCTCAAATAAACCAGCAGGATACCCCACAGATAATTATACCAGTCCAAATGATAAACTAGCCAAGACCAATGGCAATGGAAATAAAATCGGCCCAGCCATCGTTTTAAAGGTGATGGCAGGGGATAAGTTCAATTTGAGGGTAAGTAGCTGGTACAAGCTCAATGGAGTGAGTCCGGGAACTCCCCAGGATCCTATCACAGCTTTGATCACTGCACTGAATGGAGGTGTTGGAGCATTGGCTGGTGCTAAGGCAACTGCTGGTGAGCTTATATCAACCAATATCCTGAGCGGCCCAGCCCAAAGCTTTTTGAATACCCAGAGTGGTTATACAACATCTAAACCCAAAGCCTTTGTAAACTGGATTCTGTTTGATGAGCAGTTTAAGTATGTTTCATCTTCGAGTGGGTTTGAGCAAGTGGGAACAGACCAGGAATTCAAAGTGCACCAGTTCAGTGGTCAGAACATCAGTAAGAATGGTTACCTGTATATTTATGTAAGTAATGAAACGCCGAATGTGGATGTGTATTTTGATAATTTGCAGGTAACGCATGTGAGAGGGCCGGTATTGGAGGAGACGCATTATTATCCATTTGGGTTGACGATGGCTGGGATAAGTTCTAAAGCTGTTGAAAATGGCAAGCCTGGAAACAAGATAAAGTATAATGGGAAGGAAGAGCAGAGGGAAGAGTTTGGAGATGGTAGTGGCTTGGAGTGGATGGATTATGGGGCGAGAATGTATGATCAACAGATTGGAAGATGGCATGCTGTAGATCCATTATCTGAGAAAATGCGAAAATGGTCTCCATATAATTATGCTTTTAATAACCCAATAATTTTTATCGACCCTGATGGTATGGAAACTCAACTATTTACTAATAATGATGGAGGGGGGCGAACTATTGAATCTTATGTTGGAAGGGGGGA
>CAYWSQ010000002.1:34726-46295 GCA_964460925.1 uncultured Flavisolibacter sp.
CCCGGCCGCCTCCGCTTCCCCGTCTTCGTCAACCCACCCCCCGACGCCGCCGCCCCACCCACCCTCCCCCCCGCCGGCGGGAAAGGACAGAGGCTGATAATTCAATTAAAACGGCTTTTGCTTTGATCGATCAGAAAAATAGAAATTTAGAAATATTGGCTAATAGTGTCGCCGCTTTTATTGAGAAAAATAAGACAAAAGCTGGTAATCAAAGTTCAGGGGGCAGTGCTGAACCCGATCCAGATTCTGAACAAAACTCAGAAAATGGCGTCCAGGGTCAAGAATCAAATAAATTAGATTATAAAGAGGGTGTAATATCTTATTGGAGGTCATCACCTGCATATGCATTTTGCGAAGGAATAGGTGCGGCTGGTGGTTATATCGTGAGTGGCAGTATAATAATAAGAAAAATCAGCCGAAGTAAATTTTACCATTACACTGCACGAATTAGTGCATCGGGACAAACTCCTCAAATTGGAATTGATAGAAGTGTTCGATTTTTTGCTGATGTAGAAGTCATTGTTGATGGAAAAATAGTAGCTTCATATCCTTTATTCAGGCCAAAAGGTGATCATATTGGTTCGCCAGATAAATATTTTATAGGGGTTGCCGAATTTAATTTGCCAAATTATAATGATAAGGTTGAAATTAGGATAACTGGGGGTTATACATATCATTATGGTGATAATAGATGCACTCCAGAACCACATACCATTAGTACTACGATTAAAATCACTAAATAATATGAATTCTAAAATTATTGTAACATACTTGTTTTTCATTTTGACGTTAAGTTCTTGTAAGGGTCAGAATGATAAGAATGATCAACGAGATGCTGATATCAAATCTTCAGCATTGAATGATAGTGCAATTTTGATGTTAGCAAAAAGTCATGGAGATACTAATAGGATGAATAAGGCTTTGCAATTCATAGAAAAATCTATTCAAGAGGATAGTTTGGATGCGAATGCATTTGCTATTAAGGGGAGTATTTTATGTAACCTTGCAAATTATACCGAAGCTATTAATGCGTTAAATAAAAGTTTATATCTACATAACATACCTGAAGTTAAGTTAATGAAAGGGTTGATATTCGATAAAATGAATCAATTTGATAGTTCGCAACAGATTTATAATGAAATATTGAATCATTATGAAAAGATTCTTGAAGTTGGAAATAATGTAAAGATAGAAGTTGATAGGGCTTTGCTTTATTTCTATTTGAATAAACCTGACATTGCAAAGCAGATGTACAATGAATTAAAAGTTAAGTATCCAAATGAAATAAGTGTTGTGGGAATGAAGGAATTTGTGGATACTTTTGATAAGGAGGAATTTTTGAAAGATTTTTGTAATAACTCAAAAGATGATTAGGATAATAGTTTTTAAGAATTTTCTTGCTATAATTTGTAGATGTTATGAATTGATTTGACAATTGGGAGGCTTTTTAAACTAAATCGTGTCAAAAAATATTTATACGGGCTATATCAGAAATCTATTTTCATTCTATCTCTTAAAACAATCTTTAGTTTGGGAGTATAATTTGGCAACTTATTCCAGAGCATTGTCCTATTAAGCCAAATCCTTTTCTGTAATCAGGTAAATTAATTTCAGCAGAGCAATGATGCTGTATAAAGCAAAAGATATAAGCCTATACAGAATAAAGAAATTGCATATTCACTTGACTGCCGTTGGTGTTCCCCACCGATGAATATCATTCTTTAATACATTCACACTAACAACTGACCCTGCCGTTGTTGTTCGCTCAGATGAGTACCGTTCTCTAGTGCATCACACCAACAACTGACCTTGAACCTGTTTATTACATATTAACACCAACAACTGATCTTCAACCTGTTTATTACATATTTGAATGGATTGTCTCAATAAGTTTTGACTGCCGTTGTTGGGTGTGTCACGAATCAAAGTTCAGGATAGATCTTTGAGTGCTGAATAGAAGATGGTAGTAGGTCTACCGCATACGCTGTGCAGACAGAGTATGCAAACCACCTGAAGGTGCTGTAGTCAAAAGCTAGGGTGCTGAACGTTCAGGTAAAGATGTTATACATACACCATAAGGCGAGTGTAAAGAAGCTGAATGCAACTAAATCGCTGATGAAGTGTCGAAACGGCTCCTCGTCTTGCAAAAGCTAAAGTTCCAACGACTGAGGCGATCAATTGTAACGGATAGTTGCTTACTAGTTACAGGCAGACCGGCATTAACGCGGCAGGAGCTTTACATATAATGATTCATATTTGAAACCTGAAGGGATGAGCTATTTGACTTCCGTTGTTGGTGTTTGCCTCCGATGAATATCATTTTCTGGTACATCAACACCAACAACTGATCTTGAACCTGTTTGTATATACTAGAATGGATAACTTAAATTGTGTGATAAGAATTTCCACTCTGAACTTCCTGTTTTCGTAAAACATGATTCTTTTGGATACATCCAGGTTGAATTTCAGAAGTTTTTCCAACAGTACTTAGGTCAGTTGTTGGTGTGGCTGGTTGAGAGGATAGTGCGGATTAGAGAAGAACACCAACGGCTATCATTAATCAATAAATTTTTCAAAAGTGTCCATCATTAAGATTTTTGTTTTTTTAACTTGTTTGTTCGTCTGTGTGGTTTTTGTTTGCTGTAGACCTGCTAAAATGTTGGGTGAGAAATACGCAACTAACGGCTACAATAACCTGTTTTTTAATTCTACAGAAAAGAAGTTTGTTTTCTTGGAAAAGCGAGAACTTTCATTTACTAGATACTCAGAAGGTAATTATTATATCAAGAACAATGTTCTGTATTTGAATTCCTATACCCAGGATAGTGCAATATCTTATAAAATGATATCGACAGACTTGGTTGGTAAAGTTGTTATTTATTGTAACAATTTTGATAAGCGAACTAGCCTCCTTTATATAATAAATGATAAGCTTTATATTGGTGATAGTACTGGAAGTCTTATAATCAATTCAATTCAAAATATAAACAGCGATATTTTAATTAAGGTTCCTTTTCCTGAAGTTTATAATTCTTCTTGTTTTAATATCTATGATACTCTATACGCAAAAATTGATATTGGGAGCCAGGGGGATTTCAATCAGGGATTTAAAATTGAGTTTAGCTTAAATTATAATTATTTTAATTGGGTGCCATGGACGGATTCATTAATTGTAGACAAAAATCAAGTATTGATATCAAAAACTAATGGTGAAAAATATAAAGTGAAACGGTTTGATGAAAAATCGATTTCAATAAATTACCTCAGTCGTTGTTTAATGCCATATTTTCCTATAAGAAGGCAGGTTATAAAATTGTGAGCTGCTAAGAAAATTTGACTGTTGTTATTGGTTTTGCCTTAGATGGATATCATTCTCTAGTTCATCACCTAACTATTGGCCTTCAACCTGTTTATTATTATTAGAATGGACAACCCCACATAGTGTGATAAAAATTCCCACTTTGAATTTCCTGTTTCGTAAAACATGGTTCTTTTGGACACATCCAGGGGTGAAATTCAGAAATTATTCCAACAGTATTAAGGTCAGTTGTTGGTGTGGCTGGTTAAAAGGATAGTGCGACTCAGAAAATAACACCAACCACGGCAGATAACAACAGCACAAAATTTATTACAAAGTGGAAAAAAGAAGGATTAAAAATATATTATTTCTCGTGTTTTTGTTTTGTCTACTTACTCCTATAATGCTATATATTCTGCAATGTGATCTTCAGTGGAGAATAGGAAATTTAGCTGAAAATAACGTGTTGCATTTCATGAGTTTATTAGTTTGTAGTCCAGGTTTTCTTGTTTTAGGAATTCTTTATTGGAGTGAAAAACCTTCCACTTCCTGGAAATCACTATTTATAATTTGTTTGATTACTGGAATTATTTGGGGATTTAGAATTTTATTTCTGTTGTCAGAAGTTGCAGGTTAATTTAAAGTCGCCAGCATTGAAGTATCAAAAAAGAGGCTTCCTCTAAATTGGCTCATCAAAGCATTTTAGGGATAGCCTCTTCTCTTATTCTATCATTTCTGTATGATCATCTTCCCGGTTTCAATCCTTTCTCCTGCACTTAGTTTATAAGTAAATACACCATTGGTATTTGAAGTGAAAAACATTCTATGCCTTCCCTGTTCTAACGTTTCATCTGCTAATACAGTTATTAACTTTCCCTCCGCATTATACACTTCCAGTTTTACAAATTCCTTTTCTGCTAAACTGAATTCTATGGTTGTTTGAGAGGATGCCGGGTTGGGATAAACATTGGTTTTGGCAACCATAACTTCTTCCTCAACAGGGACAGCCGGCATTTGGCGCAGCGCTACATACTCAGACTGCAACACCCAAATGGCATAACCACGTGCAGGGGCGTAGAGATGCACACGTCCATCATTGGCAACGGTTACTGTCTGGGATGGATTCAGCACATTCACCAACACCTGGTTTTTCCAGTCAGCATAGCCGGAAGTGGCCGTTCCATTGGGAGATCCATCGTTATCAATCCAGATCCCCCTTGTGAGGTTATCATTATTGTTCATCACCAGAATCCCTCCACTCTTTGAGCCATTGCCCTGCCTTCTCGCTACATATACATTATAAGTATCGCCCCCAAATGTGGAGGTGCCGTTGGGGTTGGATTCTGTAACCGGGTTGCCCTGCTGGGTCAGTACGATGAGTGATCCTCCCAAATACTTGCTCCGGGCCGAAATCAGTTTATTAATATCCGTATGCAAGGAAATGGGTGGTGTAACAGTAAGTGCATTATTGTGGTTATCAAACTGGGTTACCCCATAATACTGGGGATAGAACAGGCAGGGCCTGCCTTCATGAAAAAGGATATAGGCATAACCCAGCTTCCAGTCCTTGGTCACCCATTTATCATGCTCCTTGCCGGTATCATGGTTTTCTAAAAAAGTAACCACTGCCGTACCCGGAAGTGAATTGCCGGCATTATCTCTTACCATGCCTGAATGGTTCAGCCAGGCCATATTGAAACTGGAGCCATTGCCATTGGTCATTTCAGTCAGGGTGTTTTTTAATGGGAAATCAAATACATCCACATCCGATCCCTGGGCCGCCAGGTCATTCACCCAATTCTTCAGCCGGTATTTGTATCCCGTAAAATACTCTGCTACAATAAACCGCTGTGCACCTGATTTTAAAGGCAGATTATTGACCCAACCCGATACCATTTCTTTTTGAAAACCTCTTACAAAATCAAGCCGGTAACCATCAAAACCTATGGTATTGGTTAACCAGGTTCCCCAGGCTTTTAAACGGTTTTGCACAGTAACATCATAAGTATTGAGGTCATTACCGAACCACCGGGTATTGGGTACCAGCTGGTCTTCAAAGCCTCCATCGGTACTGCCTCCGTCACCCAGGTAATCCGCGGCATCCACGGGGTGGAAATTATTATAGCTCCAGGTAAAGTTGGCTTCGCCCGTCCCGGTATGATTCACAAAATCAACTGAGGTTCCTGTATAGGCTTTAAGGCTTGTATTGGCGAGGTTGGTACCATTGTACCAGATTGCTGATGGATAATAACCATTGGTTTGGGCGGCCCATTGCCATTCCCATTGACCGGAACCATTGAGGCCTTCTTTTTTCGCGGTTAATGCGATCTCGATGGTTGCTGCTGTTGTGAGAGTGATCTTATATTCATCAATATCCGTGTTGTTTTGCATGTGGCCGCTGTATGTTCTTTGATCGAGTGCTACATTAAACTGGCCACCACCATTATTGGGTTCTGATTCCCAAAGCTGGTTAGGCTGTGATGGCGGAGCTGCGGTTGTAAATTTTATTTTTACATCATAGCCTCTTTCACCCAGGGCACCCGCATAGTTTAAAAAATACCCGCCGATCTGGATATAATAGTCTCCTGCAGCGGCATTGGGTATCAGCCAGCGGATTTCATTGGTGGGAAAGGGAACTCTTTGTACTCCTCCTGATATGGCCTTGTTGAATACATAGGTTTTTACTGCAGGATTATCCCCGCTCTCTTCAGCAGTGGTGTTATTGGTGTAAATATGATTCAGGATAATATCAGCATACAGATCCACGTAGGGAACACCGCCTGCGGTGGAATGTGCAGTGCTGATCAGGCTCAGGAGTTCAGCCTTGGATCCAAACCTTGTCTGGGTAGTGCCCTTTTGGTTATAGGCACCCAGGTCATAATGGTCGAACAAGCCATAACCCATATCAATGATGCCGAAATTTCCCTTTGAAGGCGGTGGCATCCAGAGCGCACGAATGCCTGCTGCCTTCATAGCGGGGATCTTGGCCTTGATGGTGTCATACCAGAAGCCGTTTTTAGTAGATTCATTTACGGGTACGTTCCAGTAAAACGCCTGCATCATTACATCGTTTTGCGCATGCGCAGACTGGCAGCATACTGTAAAGCAAATTGCAGTAAGTAAAATGTTTCTCAGATTCATATTTGTGGTTTTAGAATGCTATCACCGGCAATCAATCATTCATCGAATGTTTGATCGCGTACTTATTCTTGATTTAAATAGGGGACCTTTTCAGGCGTACGTGTTTTAGAGGGGTAGATTGTCCCGGAGCGTCATCCAGGAGGGTATGTGTACCTGGTACACTGTAAGTTCAGGATATTTAGCTGGACAAACAACCGTAGTAATACGGTAATTTAGAAGCTGATCGAACTGGGCATTAAGGCCATGTTTTGATTAGACTAAATGGGTGTGAATTTGTGATTTTCGAGTGTATTTAGGTCAGTTGTTGTGGTAGGTTGGGAGAGTAGTGTGGTTTAGAGAAGAACACTAGCAACAGCAGTTTAAAACTATCTGTAACCCATAACTTGTTAGCAGCTCTGTTCTCAAATGAAATTTCAATTGAGAAGGAAACTTTGATGTTAAAAGGGCATCAGGCATCGTACCAAATCCTTTGCCGGTGAAAGGGTTGTATGCGGTGTGTCTGCCCGGCTCAGGATCCCCACAGAACAACGCGGCTGTTGATCCTTCGGAGCTGGTGATGTTGTGGAGAGAACAATGACTCTAAGCCCGCTCCTCAGGATGACAATGAGTTTACTCAATTCATAGAGTCATCAATCTTTTTTTTACAATTTTATCAAGCAAGTGATTTACCAATTCTATTCTATTCAAGTTTATAACTCCATTCTCTAAAACACTCTTTGTCATCCTGAGGAGCACGGCACGAGCATCATTCTTTCATACTGCTCACGTGCGACGAAGGACCAGCCGCACCTGATGACTGTATGCAATCCTGAACCCGCCGCGGTCAGTCTGTTCTCTGGTGAATGGTGCGCGGGTTAAGGATCTGGTACGATCTACGAATATCCCAATGGTGCTCTGCCATCGTACCAGATCCTTCGCCGGTGAAGTTATCGTATGCGGTGTGTCTGCCCGGCTCAGGATCCTCACAGAACCGTGCGGCTGCTGATCCTTCGGAGCTGGTGGTGTTGTGGAGAGAACAGTGCGTCCGAGTTCGCTCCTCAGGATGACAAGGGGTGAATTAAATTCAGAGAGTCATCAATCCTTTCTTTTTACAATTCCATCAACCATGTGACGTTTAGCAATGCTGTTCTATTCAATTTTACAACATTGTTCTCTGATCAATTTTTTGTCATCCTGAGGAGCACGACAGGAGCATCGTTCTTTCATACTGCTCACGTGCGACGAAGGACCAGCCGCACCTGATGAGTGTATGCAATCCTGAACCCGCCGAAGCCACACTGTTCTTTCATGAATGTTATGCGGGTGAAGGATCTAATATGTGAGCAGGAAAATTAGCGGCTTCACCTCGTACTATCCTTCTCCGGCTTTTTCTTTTTAAACATATTCTTTAATGTTTCTTCCGCTTTTTTCTTCGTGTTGTTATTGATAACGGGCTCCTTTTTATTATTCGTATCCTTTCCAAAAATCCTGTCTTTCAATTCATCTTTCAAATCATCCGTCACCTGCTTTTTGATCACATTCAACGTATCCTTTACCTGCTTTCTGGCACTGTCAATTTTCTCTTTAGCGAAATCTGTTGCCTGGTCCTTCAGTTCCTTCGCCGCATCTCCCGCGACTTCCTTCAGATCCGTGCTAATTACGGGATTTGTAATGCTGCCACCCATCTTGATATTAAGATTGATTGTTTCACCAGGATCCACCTTGATTCCTTTTGAAGAAGCTTTAGCTACCAGCCCATTCACCAGTGCATTGCCTCTTTCTCCCAGGTATTTTCTTGGCAGCTTCATCGCGATGATATAATCCATGCTCTGGTCAAAACCATGCATGCCACCGATCTGCATCTCTATATCCTTTACTTTCAGGTTGAAGGGCTTCACCAACACCTTGCCATTGGCAAACTCAATATAGTTTTTGATATCCCTGACCGAAATATTCTGCAATTCTTCTATCTGCAAAGTATTGGCAAGCGTCTCCAGTGGCTTGAATTTTTTCAATACTCCTTCCAGCAACAGCAGGTTACCATTGCCGGTCAGTGAATTGAGCTCCGGCATCATATCTCCTCCCAGGTTTCCTGTCATGGTTAATTTGGATGAAAGTTTTCCTGATAAAAATTGCCCGACCGGCATCAGCTTCTGCACCGTATTGAATGCCATAAAGGCTTTCTGGATATCAACATCCTTCACATCATAGGTTAAAGCAATGGCAGGCTGTTGTTGATTGACCCTTGTGGAATAAGTTCCCGCAAACGACACGGTTCCATCAAGTGCCTCGGTGCCCACATCCTGCAAATGCACCGTTTCATTTTTGATCAGTACCGTTCCTTTCACGTTCCTGTAATCCACCTTGTCATATTGCACCAGTCCGGCCTTTGCATTCAATGTGAAATCAATATTGGACGGTACCTGGAAGGGTTGTACAGGTTCATTCGTGCTGCTGCTGGTGGTGGTATCGGTTCCCATCCATTCATCCAGGTTGATTTGATCGGCCGATACGCTGAGCTTACCGGTGAGTTGCTGGTCCTGCATCATATAACCGACCAGGTTATCCAGCGTACCGGTTGCAGACAGGTTGCTGCCCATCAAATTTCCTTCAAAGCGGCTCAGGTTGATATGGGTCGGATTGAACTCCAGTAGCGACCGGCTGACCTGCACACCACCGGGATAATCTTTTGATATATATTTCAGAGCTGTCACACCCGCCGTTCCCGCGATCTTCACCTGGTCATATTTCTTTTCATCAATGGCTTTTTTATTCCCGGAGAAACGCAGGTCCGTATTCAATAAACCACTAAGGCTGGTGCCCGGCTCCAGTTCTATGAACTGTTTGATATTGTCCAATGTGAACCTTCCTTTTACGCTGCCTGCAAAGTCCATGGTGCTGACAGGCTTGATGAGCTGCAGGGTAAAGTCAAATGGGTCTTTCCCGAGCTCGACATGCCCTTCCGTGATTTTGATGGAAGTCTGATCAGCAATACCACCATTATTCTGCAGTTCGATTTTCAGATTCCCATTCTGTACGGGTTGCGGAAATGCCGGTGCAGCATAAAACAGGTTGGTAATATTTAAAAATCCTCCTGCGCTGAAAGCTCCCTGCTGCTGCTCAATGGCAGAAAGGTTCCCTTTGGCAAATGCATCGGCATTCAGCAGTCCTGATAACTTCGTGCCCTGTTCCAGTTTGATGAACTTTGTAATATTGGAAAGATCCACACGACCCTTGATGGCCGCATCAATGTACTGCGTGGTAACAGGATTTTTGAGGATCATCCTGAAATCAAAAGGTTCTTTATCCATTTCGAGGTGACCGGTCGGTATGTCGATCACCAGTTTATCATCTGTCCCATCAATGTTCTCCACTTTCATTGCCAGTTGAATATTCTGAACCGGGCTGGGAAGATCCGGGTACTGGAAGAACCCATCCTTCACTTCAAGATTTACCAGGTAGGCAGGCATCTGCGTGGGGGTATAACTTCCTTTTACAAATCCATTGAAGCTGGCAGTGCCGCTGGTCTTCAGGTCTTCAAAACCATTCATATAAATTCCAGGCACCAGGGAAAGGATGTCCTTGAACTCATTGGAAGGCGTTCTGAATTGGATATCCATGTTGTAGGTGCTGTCATTGGCCAACTGGAAAAATCCTTCCGCGGAAAGTTTCAGATCATTTACGAGGATGTCATCAGTTTTGAAATCATACCGGCCATTGGAGGTATTGATGGTAATGTCCGTGCCGATGCTGGTCTTTGCCCTGGAGAGGTAGGGGATCCCCTCATAAATAAAACTTGCTTCGCGGGCAGAAGTGTTTGTGGCAAGCGTAAATACTTCCGCGCCGATGTCTCCGCCGCCTTCATGATCCAGTCCACTGAGCTCAAGCCGCATGTTACTGCTTTTGTCATCATAAAGAATGTATCCATCAGTGATGGAATATTTTTCAATGTTCAGGTTGAAACGACTGGTACTGGTATCATCCGTTGTAACGGTAATTGTATCTTCTTTGGTGATCTCCCAGTTGGCCTTGCCTTCTTCATTCACCAGGGCCCGGATACTGGGTTTGTCGAGGTGAAAAGCATAGAGTTTCATATTCTCTGTATCAAAAAGGCTGAACAGGTTCACAGCGGCATCCACTGAGGGCGCTTTTAGCAGGGTATCACCTTCAAATTCATTGACGCCTGCTACATATAAATTTTCAAGTCGTATGGAAAGCTTCGGGAAACGCCTGAACAGGGAAAGGTCCACACCGGTGAAATCAACCTTTGCCTGCAGACTGCTGTTGATCTCCTTTTTAACGTAGGCAACGATCTTTCCCTTGAAAAGAAAGGGAATGAGAAACGCGATCAAAAGAAGGGAGAGCAGGGTGATGCCTGTGATCTTTAGTACCTTTTTCATAGATAAGCCTGGATTTGGCTGTAAGATAAAGGGAATTTTACCGCTAAGAAAGAAGGAGCAGGATTTTCAGGATGAGTGGATTTGCAGGATAGATTGATCCATGATAACAGGTAGATTTACTAAGGACTGTTGCCAAGTAATCTCGATTAAACACTTCTAACCTATAAATCCCGGGTAAGCATTAAGACGCGCCTCTTTCTTCCAGGTCGATCAGTCTTTTGAACACGGCTTCTGATTTGAAGGCAGGCTGGGGCTTCAGTGTCCATTCCTGTTTGTTGAAATAGATCTCCTCGAAAGTTTTGGTTTCATATTCACTCACTCTCCTGTAAAACTTTGATGGTTTTACCGAATGAATATCTGTATAACCGCAGGCTTCCATGAGTTCTTTTGTAGCCATGATGGTCTTGGTGTGAAAGCTCGCCACCCTTACACTTTTCTCCGCGGGATCAAGTCCCTTGTACAATTTCGGATCCTGGGTGGCAACACCAACGGGACAACGGCCGCTGTCGCAAACCAGTGCCTGGATGCAACCGAGCGATAACATCATACCTCTTGCACTGTAACAGGCAGAAGCACCCAGCGCCATTGCTTTTAAAATATCAAAACCTGTAATGATCTTTCCGGCTGCGATCAGCTTAACTTTCTGGTCAAGTTTCACTTCTTTCAGACTTTGTTTCGCGAACGCGAGGGCATCATTCATAGGCATGCCCAGGTGGTCGGTGAATTCGAGCGGAGCTGCACCCGTGCCACC
>CAYWSQ010000003.1:0-3804 GCA_964460925.1 uncultured Flavisolibacter sp.
TAATAAGCGTATTGTCGAAAGTTTTTCTTTCCACGAAGCCAAAAGCCTCCCGGTAAAGAACCTGCTTATCTTTCCTGATGGCAATGACACCACCGGGCACCAGGTGGTTATCAACTTCCTGTTTCAGCAGGCTGTCAATTGCTGGCTTGAGCAAGGGGTGCGCCGGGCTTTGCGCAAACA
Organism: uncultured Flavisolibacter sp.; assembly: GCA_964460925.1. GTDB lineage: Bacteria > Bacteroidota > Bacteroidia > Chitinophagales > Chitinophagaceae > Flavisolibacter. Next base: position 181 of record CAYWSQ010000003.1, read on the forward strand.
TTGCACCTGTTGACATAAAAAAAATAAGCATCAAAAAAATTATGCTTTTGAACATCCGTTTGCTTTGGATAAAAATACAGGAAAGCGGCAGATGATCAGGATATGTACGGAAAGATGGAAATTCCTGCACTATGGCATGCCAGCCTGGATAGTAAGCACCCACAAAAAGTTGCAGGCTTCAGGTGGCCGGAGATCATTAACTTAATACCAGGATATAAAACTTTTTGCAATCCGGATGACTGCTTGACAAATCCTGATGTCATAGATTTTATTAACCGCGAAGGACGCGGAGGGCGCAAAGAAAAACGCAAAGAAGAGGCTCTCTTTTGCGTAATTCTCTTTAAACTTCAGCCTCTTCAATCCAAAAACAAAAAGCATTCGTATCTATCCCCCGGCAAAATTATGCCATCATCCAGTCCATAACCAACCAAGTCTCTTATAGAGAATCTTAATGATTTTATAATCTGCTTTCTCCCTGGAACGGTAGGATTTGATAGGGATATATTTGCCGATTATTAAACCAGCAATTTGAGAAAGATGAAAGGCAATCAGGCAGGATTTGTGACCAGGAACATTCTTATTTTACTATTAATCACCCAAACCCTTATTACCCAGGCACAGGATAATGGCCGGGTCTCAGGTGTGGTGGTAGACAAGGCCTCACAGCAAAGGCTTGCCGGCGCTACTGTAAGCCTCGCCGGTACAGCTAAATCAACGGTATCAGACTCGTCAGGCAATTTCAGAATGACTGATATTGCTTTTGGCACCTACACTATCGAGTTCTCGATGGTGGGTTATAAAAGATTGTCGCTCTACAACATCACTGTAAGTGCCGGAAATGAACTCAATCTTACTGCGGAACTCGAAGCAGCAGCACAGGAACTGGAGAACATTGTGATCAAGTCCAATAAAAGAACGGCCAGGGCAGCCACCCTTGAAACACCTTTAAGTGTTCAGCGCCTTACAACAGAAGAAATCAAGAGTAACCCTGGAGGGAATTTTGATATCAGCCGCGTGATCCAGACCTTACCCGGTGTGGGGGGCGGTAACCAGGGCGCAGGTTTCAGGAATGATATCGTTATCCGCGGCGGTGCGCCCAATGAAAATGTTTTTTATCTCGATGGCATCGAGATACCGGTACTGAATCATTTTCAAACACAGGGCAGCAGCGGCGGTCCGCAAGGGATTCTCAACGTTTCGTTCATTGAAGACGTAAAACTTTCCACTTCAGCTTTCGATGCCCGCTATGATAATGCCATGAGTTCTGTTTTCCAATTCAAACAGAAGAACGGCAATCCCAATAAACTCCAGGGAAATGTAAGGCTCAGCGCGACCGAACTGGCCGCCATGCTGGAAGGCCCGCTTTCAAAAAATAAAAAGACGACCTTCCTGGCTTCAGCAAGAAGGTCTTATCTCGAGCTGCTGTTTACAGCCCTGGATCTGCCGATCAGGCCTAATTACTGGGATTTTCAAACCAAGGTTACGCACCAGTTCAACCCCAGGACCACAGTTTCCTTCATAGGCATTGGTGCCATTGATGTATTCAGCTTTGCCCAACCAAAAGATGCCACACCGGAAAAATTATATGTACTCAATTCCAACCCGCTGATCAACCAGTGGACTTATACTGGTGGTGTAAGCCTGAGAAGACTCATCAAAAACGGTTTCGTGAATGTGGCCATCAGCCGCAACAGTTTTGATAACGATATCAAACGTTATGAAGACAATGAAACCCAACTGCCTTCTCAGCAAACACTATCCTACCGGTCAAGGGAAACCGAAAATAAATTCAGGCTGGATGTGAACAAGAGCAACAACGGTTGGAAACTGGGATATGGCCTGGTAGCCCAACTGGCCGAATATGATAACAATACTTTCAGTGTGATCAGGAAGGAACTGAGGGATGATAATAACAATATCATCCAGCCAGCAGTGACCGCGCAGTTCAACAGTCCCCTGAAAAATTTCTGGCGCTATGGCGCTTTCGCGCAGTTGAGCCGCAGGGTGCTGGATAACCGCCTGGGCATCAGCGCGGGCTTGCGGACCGACATGAACAGTTTTACCACTGAAGGGAATAATGGCTTGCAAACACTTTCGCCTAGGATCTCGTTCAGCTATGTGCTGGCCGACAGGTGGACGCTGAATGCATCAGCCGGAAGGTATTTCAAGATCGCGCCTTATACCATACTTGGTTTCGCCGACAACAACGGAATGCTGGTGAACCGCAACAGCAAATACCTACGCAGCGATCATCTTGTAGGTGGATTTGAATTTTTGCCAGATGATGGTTTGAGATTTACCGTTGAAGGTTTTTACAAACGCTACAATAATGTTCCTGTTTCCGTTTCAGATGGTATTTCACTCTCCAACCTCGGAAGCGATTTCACAGTGCTGGGCAATGAAGCGGTTGTTACCAATGGTGAAGGCAGGGCCTATGGTGTGGAATTCTTCGCGCAGAAAAAACTCACCCGTAAATTTTTTGGTATCCTCTCCTATACATTTTATAGAAGCCAATATAGTGGAGCCAACGAAATTTTCATTCCGAGTAGTTGGGATAACAGGCACCTCCTCAGTGTGACCTGGGGCTATAAATTTCCGCGCAACCTGGAACTCGGTTTAAAATTCCGCTACCAAGGTGGCGCACCTTTTACTCCTTATGATGAAACCGCATCAAGACTCAATTACCTGACCCTGGGCCAGGGTATTTTGGATTATGGCAGGCTGAATACAGGAAGGCTGGCAAGTTTTCATTCCAGTGATATAAGGATTGATAAAAAATGGAATTTCAAAAAGGTTTCGCTTGATCTCTTCCTGGATGTGATCAACTGGTATGCGGCAAAGAGCCCGGCACCGGACAGTTATACCTTCCAGCGGAATGTAACGAATACAGGATTCCAGACCACGGATGGACAACCCATTAAGGCTGATGGATCCAATGCGATACCGGTAAGGATTAAGAATGATGATCCGCAGATCACGCCGACGATTGGATTTATATTGGAGTTTTGAGGGGGGGAAAGGGTTATTGATTTTTCAATAAATGTTTTGCCATGAAAGACCTTCCTGATCCGGTTTTTAGGTATTTTTCGAATGAGAGGGCTGTGTATTGATCCTGAAAAGCGCAATAGAATTTTAATTCGACAGGCAGATTTGATTTTGTTGCTGGCACCTGGCCAGATTTATGGCGGTGTATTCTTTCCTTAAGATCCTGCGTATAACCCGTGTAAGGTGAGCCATCTCTGCACCTGAGAATGTAGACGTAGAACATTCTTACAATTTACTCCGAGGCTGGCGGTATTCACCAAGGGAAAAAAACAAAGATTATTGGGAAAAAACTATTCAAGTTTAGTGAAGAAGGTCACCTTAGCTAAACCTATGATATCAAAGTTTGGAAATAAGTAAGAGGCCTGTGTCGTCTCCGGGCGCCGGTGAATTTGAGGCGATTGGTCTAGAATCTAAAAGGTCGCCTTCGCTAAAGCTACGCTAACATCCTGTTTTTGAAGGAAGAAGGCCCGGTGAATTTGGGACGATTGGTTCAGAAATGAAAAGATTGCCATCGCTAAAGCTATGAACTGACTGTTTTCCATTTGGAGATAGCGGACTGCGTCCGTCTCCGGTCCCCGG
>CAYWSQ010000003.1:3904-44250 GCA_964460925.1 uncultured Flavisolibacter sp.
TGAATTTGAGAAGATTGGTGTAGAAACGAAAAGGTCGCCTTCGCTAAAGCTACGGTATCAACGCTGTTATTGAAGGAAGAAGGCGGACTGCGTCCGCCGAAGGTCGCCGGTGAATTTGAGAAGATTGGTGTAGAAACGAAAAGGTCGCCTTCGCTAAAGCTACGGCGACCGGAGGCGGAGACTGAGGGATTCGAACCCTCGATACCCTTTAGAGGTATACACACTTTCCAGGCGTGCTCCTTCAACCACTCGGACAAGTCTCCAAAATTACCGGCTGGTGTCGATCCAATTCTATCATACCACTGCCGGAGGGCTGCAAATGTACGTTTTGCCGCTATAGTTTGAATAAGTTTCGCGCATTTCTTGATGTTAATTCTGCTACCTCATCAAAACTCCGCCCACTGAGCTGCGCCAGTTTTTCCGCCACAAGCCTTGTATAAGCAGGTTCATTTCTTTTGCCACGGTATGGCACTGGCGCCAGGTAGGGCGCATCTGTTTCAAGGATCACTGAGTCCAGACCCAATTCTTCCATCACCTTATCCAGGCCTGCATTCTTGAAAGTAACCACGCCCCCAATGCCCAGCATCAGCCCCAGCCCTTTTATCTTTTGCGCCTGGTATACATCGCCTGAAAAGCAATGAAACACGCCCCTGATCCCTTTATACTGCCCGATCACATCAATGCATTCATCCACAGCGTTCCTAGAATGGATCACCACCGGCAGGTCAGATTCCAAAGCCAGCCTGCACTGCGCATGAAAGGCCTCATATTGCTGCTGAACAAAAGTTTTATCCCAGTAAAAATCCAGCCCGATCTCTCCAATAGCAATAAATCTTCTTTGTTCGAGATAGGCCCTGATTATTTCCAGCTCCTGCTGGTAGCCAGGAGTAACCGAACAGGGATGAAGTCCCATCATGGCATGGCAACCTTCAAAAGAAGCTTCCACTTCCAGCATCTTCTTATGCGTGGAGCTGTCAATAGCCGGGAGATAAAAAGCAACAATTCCCGCTTCACGGGCACGATTCATCATGGTGTCGCGGTCATCATCGAATTCTGGCAAATAAATATGCGTATGGGTGTCGACCAGGGTCATTTTCTTGATATGGATACGGGCAAAGCTGGTGAATTATTTAACACCCATTCAGGAGCGGCCCGGACCAGAGGGTATCAACCAATGGAGCAAGGACGGAAAGAACCCGGATTCACCTATTGTGCTGGCTATCAGTGCCCATAGCTCCTGGATTTTGCGCCTTATTTTAAGGAAGCCAGTGGAAGAATAGCCCGTTTTGAGGGCAGTCCCGCATGGGTTTTGGAGGGAATACTTTTATCAATGGTGTAACATATAAAGCACGCTGGAGAGGACTAAAAAACAGGTAAAAATTAATTTGAATTTTATATTCCAAAAAAGTTTTTACCTTTAAACCAGTTTTCATAGGGTACGGATTAAAAACGGGCCAGGGTTTCTACCCAGGCCCTAATTATTTAAAGCCCTTATTCTTCTTCAGAATATTTCCAGTTTCTCAGACCTCAGCTTATTTTTTTCCAGGTATTCCAGCGTTGCCGGGAGTGCATATTTCAAATTCGGAAAAGCTTTTTCACTGTCATGAAATACTATGATGGATCCGGGCCGGATATGGTTGGTTACATTGTAAAAACAACCCTGTGGTGAGATGCCGGCATCAAAATCTCCACTCAGTACATCCCACATAATGATCCTCGCGTTTTCTTTTCCCATGGCCGCAGGTATCTGCCTGGCCTGGCTCTGCCTGATCCTTCCATAAGGGGGGCGGAATAAGATTGAATCCACCAGCGGAACTGTTTTCCTTACATCTTCAAGATATTCCGCATCTTTCGTGAGCCAGCCATTCTTATGCTGATAGGTATGATTCCCCACCGCATGGCCCTGCTGCAGTATACTATCATATACTTCCGGATGCTGGAGCACATTCTTCCCAATGCAAAAAAAACTTGCCTTCATGTCAAACCTTCGCAGCTCCTCCATAACCCAGGGTGTGATCTCCGGATGAGGCCCATCGTCAAAACTCAGGTACACCGCATCACTGCCGCTGATATCCCATACATAACCGGGATAAAGTTTTTTGAGAAGCCATGGAGTTTTCACCAAATATTTACGCATGCAGGTGTAAGTATTGAAAATTAAAAGTACGAAGGAGATCACCTTACTTTTGCAGCATGCAAGGAAAAGTAAGAGTAAGGTTCGCACCCAGTCCCACAGGAGGATTGCACCTGGGTGGCGTGCGCACGGTTCTGTACAATTACCTGTTCGCGAAAAAACATGGCGGTGATTTTATATTGAGGATAGAAGACACAGACCAGAGCCGTTTTGTACCAGGAGCCGAGGAATATATTTTTGATACACTTGAATGGTGCGGGCTGGTACCTGATGAAAGTACAAAGCATGGTGGTGCTTATGGTCCTTACCGCCAAAGCGAAAGAAAAGAACAATACCGCCTTTATGCGGAAGAACTGGTAGAAAAAGGATATGCATATTATGCTTTTGATACTGCTGCTGAATTGGATGCCATGCGCATGCGTTTGAAAACAGAAACCAATCCCAATCCGCAGTATGATGCCGGAGTAAGAATGCAGATGCGCAATTCACTTTCGCTGGATGAAGCAGAAACAAAAAAATTACTGGAAGCGCAGACACCTCATGTAATCCGCATCAGGATGCCTGAATCAGGAACGGTAAGTTTTACCGATATGATCAGGGGAGAGGTGAGTTTTGATACCGGTGTGGTTGATGATAAGGTTTTATTAAAAGCTGACGGCATGCCCACTTATCATCTTGCCGTAGTAGTGGATGATCACCTGATGAAGATCACACATGCCTTCAGGGGTGAGGAATGGCTGCCCAGTGCACCGGTACATGTATTGTTGTGGCGTTATTTGTTTGGAGAAGAACAGATGCCACAGTGGGCGCATCTGCCATTGATACTGGGACCCAGCGGGAAACTCAGCAAACGTGATGGCGCCAAATACGGTTTTCCTGTTTTTGCCATGAGTTGGACAGACCCAAAATCCGGTGAACTGACAGAAGGTTTCCGGGAAAGAGGATTTTTACCCGAAGCATTCGTGAACCTCCTTGCCATGCTGGGCTGGAACGATGGAACAGAAAAAGAGATCTACAGTCTTGAAGAACTGGTGCAGGCTTTCACCATTGAAAAAGTGCACAAAGGCGGGGCGAAATTTGATTTTGAAAAAGCCAAATGGTTCAACCATGAATGGATCAAAAGAGCTGATGTGCAGTCTTACCAGCAACAGGTAAAAGAAATTTTCCACGCCAGGGGATTGAATATTTCGAATGATCACTATTTTGAAAAAGTGCTGCAACTGGTGAAGGACCGCTGCACGGTGCTAACTGATTTTTATGAGCATGGTTCTTTCTTTTTCAAAAGCCCTTCCGAATATGATACCATTCCCATTAAGGCTAAATGGAATGCCGGGAAGTATGAATTTTTCAGGGAATATGCACGGTCGTTAGCCAGCATCAGTGGTTGGGATGCAGCTACCCTTGAAATGTTTTTCAAGCAACAGGCAGAAACGGCAGGCATTAAACCCGGGGAATTGCAGTTACCGCTGCGCATCATGCTGGTAGGAGGTAAATTTGGTCCGCCGGTTTTCGAGATCGCTGAAACACTGGGCAAAGATGAAACCATTAACAGGATCGATAACGCAGTGGAGAGTTTTGGAGAAAGGATGTGATAATACCAGCTACTAGCAACTAGCTGCTAGAAGCTAGTAGCTAGCAATTCAACTCATATTTATGCAAAAAACAAATCGTCCCATACGTGTTTTAGTTGCCAAGGTAGGCCTCGACGGTCATGACCGAGGAGCCAGGGTGATCGCTACTGCCATGCGTGACGCGGGCATGGAAGTGATCTATACAGGATTGAGGCAAACACCGGAAATGGTGGTGCAGGCAGCCCTGCAGGAGGATGTGGATGCTATTGGAATCAGTATTCTTTCCGGCGCACACATGACCGTGTTTCCAAAAGTGCTGGCACTGATGAAGGAAAAAGGAATGGATGATGTACTGCTAACAGGCGGAGGCATCATACCTGAAGAAGATATGAAACAACTGCAGCAGCAGGGCGCGGGAAAATTATTCGCGCCTGGCACACCTACGGGAGAGATCGCGGCCTACATCCGCGAGTGGGTTCAAAGCCACCGCAACTTCTGATCACTTTAGAAATGCACCCAGGTTATAAATAAATCCCTGTGCATACTGCGATGGATGACTCCAGTTCTGCCCCATCCTCACGATCACAAGATTTTTGGCAGGGTTCACATAAATATACTGTCCCAGTATGCCTTCCGCATGATAAGCACCGGATGGATACTGAACAAGGTAATAGGGAGGCCTGTTTTGCGGCTCCATGGGACGCACCTGTGACTGCGGATGAAGCGCGGCGAATTCCTTTGCTTTTTCATAATCGGTGAAACTGGTGCGGTTCACATCAGACCACCACTGGTTCTTATAGTTTCCGTTCATTCTCAATGTATCGGGATGAACACTGTTTCTTATCCATGATGAAGGCACTACCTGCTTTCCCTGCCAGAGTCCATTCTTCAAATAAAGCATTCCGAATTTGGCGAAATCCCTGGCTGCGGCATTGATACAGCAAAAGGCACGAACCATGTCTTTCTTATCATCATTCCAGCTTGCCATATATTCCATACCCAGCGGCGCCCAGAGTTTTTCCATGGCATAATCCTGCAATGAACGTCCCGTTGCTTTTTCAATCACCATGGCAAGCAATTGTGTATTCACACTGCGGTAGTCGAAGGTGCCAGGTGCATCTTCCAGTTTTGTTTTTAAAGGGGTGCGTGACACATTGCGGGCGAATCCCATCCTGAGTACATCGCTGAAAGGATTGCTGTAATTCTCATTGCTCTTTACGCCGCTGCGCATGTCGAGCAAGTGCTGAACCGTTACCTTATTATAATCCCCGTCAACCCCGCGTAATGAAGGCAGGTAGGCTGTTACGGGATCGTTCACATTTTTGATATATCCTTCATCAATAGCAATGCCGGTGAGTGCACTCACAAAAGATTTGGCCACTGAAAAAGAAGGAAGTTTGGACGAATCAGTTACCGTTCCGAAATATCTTTCGTAAATGATGGAATCATTCTGTACCACGAGGAATGCATAGGTCCGCGAACCCTGCAGGTTGCTGTCGAGGTAAGCAGCCAGGGAGGCATGATTTGCGGTATTATAAGCAAATACAAATGGTGTGTCCGAAGGTTTGAGCGCTATGGCATCCATTTTTTCGAGGTCCTTAAGGTTGAACTGGCGGTATTTATAGGCACGTACCACATAACAGGATTGCAAAATGAACACTGCTAGCAGGGCGATGGATAACCGTATCATAAAGGGAAAATACTGAAATCAGTTTAATGATACATTTGCAAAAACTATTTCCCATGTATCAGACCCTGCTCACCCAACTGGAGAACGGAATTTTTACCATCACTATCAACAGGCCGGATAAACTGAATGCACTCAACCGTGATGTGATAGAGGAACTGGGAAAAGCAGCCAAAGAAGTTGAGGAAATCAAAGAGATCAAAGGTGTTATTCTTACCGGGGCCGGCCAGAAAGCTTTTGTAGCAGGCGCGGATATTTCGGAATTCACAGGGCTTTCGGTTTCCGAAGGAAGAGCGCTGGCCAAAAAAGGGCAGGATATATTTTTTCAATTTGAAAATTGCAGCAAACCTGTGATAGCAGCCGTGAATGGTTTTGCACTGGGAGGCGGATGCGAACTGGCTATGGCCTGTCATTTCAGGATCGCCAGTGAACAGGCGAAGTTTGGCCAGCCTGAAGTGAACCTGGGACTGATCCCCGGTTATGGCGGCACACAAAGGCTGGTGCAACTAATAGGTAAAGGAAGAGCAATGGAGTTGCTGATGACTGGGAATATGATCGATGCAAAAACTGCACACCAGTACGGACTCGTGAACCATGTAGTGAGTGCTGAAGAACTTTTACCAAAAGCAAAACAATTGCTGGAGCTGATCACCTCAAAGGCCCCGCTGGCCATCAGTCATTGCATCAGCGCTGCCAATGCAGCCTATACTTCTTCAGGTTATGAAAAAGAACTGGATGGTTTTGGCAAATGTTTTGGAACAGAAGATATGAAAGAAGGAACGAGAGCTTTTTTGGAGAAAAGGAAACCGGTTTTTACTGGCCAATAGCCATTGGCCTTTAGCCATTTTGCGGAAAGATCCGGATGGCCTTAATGAACCTTCCCATATAATAGCGGCTCAGCGGCGTGATGGTAACACCATAGGCTTTGCCGGATGTGGAATGAATAAAATTGACCACGCCTTTTTCCTGGTTCACTACCAGGCCCATATGTCCCACAAATTTTTCTGTGCTGTCCGTGCCGGTAAACAATACAATATCGCCGGGCTTCACTGTTTCAAGCGGAATAGGTTTTCCCACCTCAGTGAAATCGATCGATGACCTGGGTACGATGATACCGAAATGATTGAAGACATAAGTGATGAAACCGGAACAGTCGAAACCCTGGCGGGGATCTGTTGAAGCATATTTATAGGGAACACCAACCAGGGTTTTGGCATAATCGATCAGTTGTTGCGGCAGCACATTTTTGGTGTCGATCTGTTTGCCGGTAAAAAATTCCGAGATAGTTGAATCTGCAGTAAGGCTGTCTGCCGGCACTGCGCTTTTGTTTAATGAATCTGCATACAGCGAATCCATATAGGCCTTTGCCTGCAGGGAATCCTTTGAGCTGATCTCGATGGGGTTCTTATCCTCGATCACATAAACGCAGGCTGAAAATGCCATGCTCAATACCAGTAAGAATGCCAACCTGTTTTTAGTCATACTCTATCGGTACAATTTTCGGGCTAAATTTGCGGCTCAATCTTACCTATATGCCAGAATTCCGCATCGAGAAAGATACCATGGGCGAAGTGAAAGTACCTGTGGACGCCTATTATGGCGCTCAGACCCAGCGCAGTATCGATAATTTCAGGATTGCCCAGGACATCAACCGCATGCCAAAGGAAATCATCAAGGCCTTTGCCTACCTGAAAAAAGCCGCCGCTATCACCAACCTGGAAGCGGGTGTGCTGGCCAAAGAAAAATCTGATCTGATCGGAAGGGTTTGTGATGAGATCATTGATGGAAAGCTCGATGAATTTTTTCCCCTTGTTGTGTGGCAAACCGGGAGCGGCACCCAGAGCAATATGAATGTAAACGAAGTGATTGCCTACCGGGGTCATGTATTAAACGGGGGCAAGCTGGCCGATAAAGAAAAAGCATTGCATCCCAATGATGATGTCAACAAATCTCAATCATCCAACGATACCTTCCCTACCGCCATGCATATTGCCGCCTACAAAATGCTGGTTGAAGTAACCATACCTGGAATAGAAAAACTGAGAGATACACTGGCGGAGAAAGCAAAAGCTTTTGATAATGTGGTGAAGATCGGCCGCACGCATTTTATGGATGCCACCCCGCTTACACTGGGACAGGAATTCAGTGGTTATGTATCACAACTCAATCATGGATTGAAAGCAATCAAAAATACACTTCCGCACCTGGCTGAACTGGCACTAGGTGGAACAGCAGTGGGTACCGGCATCAATACACCTGAGGGTTATTCTGAAAATGTTGCAAGGCATATTGCCAGTCTTACAGGACTTCCTTTCATAACCGCGGAAAATAAATTTGAAGCACTGGCCGCCCATGATGCGATCGTAGAATCGCATGGTGCCTTGAAAACAATTGCGGTGAGCCTGATGAAGATCGCCAACGATATCCGCATGCTCAGCTCCGGACCACGGGCAGGCATAGGCGAAATTTTCATTCCTGATAATGAACCCGGTTCTTCCATCATGCCAGGCAAGGTGAATCCTACCCAATGCGAGGCTCTTACCATGATCGCGGCGCAGGTGATGGGCAATGATGTTTCCATCAATATCGGAGGATCTATGGGACATTTTGAACTGAATGTTTTCAAACCCGTCATGATCTATAATTTCCTGCACAGTGCGAGACTGATTGGTGATGGTTGCGTGAGTTTCAATGACCGTTGCGCTACAGGCATAGAACCCATTGAGGCCAATATCAGGAAGCATGTAAATAATTCACTCATGCTGGTAACAGCGCTCAATACCAAGATCGGCTATTACAAAGCCGCTGAAATTGCACAAAAAGCACATAAGGAAGGCACAACTCTTAAAGAAATGTCAGTGAAACTGGGATATGTGACCCCTGAAGAATTTGACCAGTGGGTGGATCCGGCGAAGATGGTGGGAAAGTAACGAATTGAGCTGTGAGCTGTGAGCTACGAGCTACGAGCTGCGAGCTACGAGATGAGAGGTCTCGTAGCCAGTAGCCCATAACTCGCAGCTTCCCTCTTGCATTTCACCAATACATTCTCTAATTTAACAATGCATAGATAAACGTTTCCGTTACCCTAAACTCCAACCTGGTATGAAAGATAGATCCCAGTCCGCCATCCAGTACAGCGGATACCCGCTGTCGGTGATCGAAAACAAAACTCCTGTCATCAAATCTGCTGTTGTGCGTATGCCGGTAACACAAACGCATACGCAAACCACATTCATTCAAAAAAACCAGATCTCCAATGATCCCCGCAACTGGGATGTGAACTGGTTTGGTTCCTATGAATGATCAGAGCTTGATGATCTTACTGGTTTGCAGTACCTGGTCGTAAGCGTTACGCACCTGCACATAATACATGCCTGCAGGCAATTCTTTGATATCCATCATCAGGTCTGACCGTGTTGTTTTCTGGCTCTTCATTTTTACACCCGCCATATTGAACACATCCACGTAAAACGGTTTAGCAGCGCTCACTTTCACTGATACCATTAACGGGCCGGTGGTAGGGCTCGGGTAAACAGATATCTTCTTTTCCACTTCACCGGGTTGCAGCAGCGTATTATCATTGATGGGAAGGATCAGGCCTGAATAGGAAAATTCAAGTATGCGTCCTGCATTCGGGGGAGGGGTGCCACCTCCATTGAAACCACCGGTTGGCCCGGAAGTTTGTCCGCTTGCATCACAGGCCAGATAAAATTTGACCCCGTTTGGCGCTATTGCCAGGTCGCGGAATCTTCCTTCACCCCTGAAATAGCTGGTTGTATCTGTACCCCCGCTGTTATTCGTGATCCCGGTGCCGGCCGCATTAAGCTTCAGACGGTAAACACGTCCTGCTTTAAGACAGGTAACCAGCACACTGTTCTGCCAGCCCGGGATTTTTCCTGCTGTATAAAGATCAATGCTGGAGGGTGCCACGGTAGGCCAGGAAAGAAAGTTGGACCCGAGGGCCTGTATGTCAGTTTTATTGAGGGTGAATAAGGTCTTTACAGGTTCCCGGTTGGTAGTGGGATTTGCAGCCGCGAATGCAGCTTCATCCACGCCTGAATAGCCACCGAGTGTTAGACCGTTATAGTTATCATCACAATAACCCGATACGCGGTTCCATCCATAATTATTACCAGGAGTGATCAGGTTTACTTCATCATCGGTCTTATCTCCATGTTCGGAACTAAACAACCTGTCGGTGCCATTGATGTTTGCCCACACAATACCCTGGGCATTGCGGTGCCCTCGCGAATACACGTAATCTCTTGGTGATATCGGCAGCCCGTTGTAGAATGGATTATCACCCGGAACCCACCTGTCATCGCCAGTGCCCACAGGCTCTGAGTTAAGTCGAAGAATTTTTCCCTCCATTACATCGAGCGCCTGCGCATTGTTGGTGCGTGAACTGTTATTAAACTGGCCTGCCCCCATATCCCCGATGGTATAATAGAGTTTCAGGTCGGGTCCTATGATGAGCCTACCGGAGTTATGGTCATTGCTTCCGGGCATGTTATCGAGTATGATTTCCGGGTTGGAAAGTGTATTGCCATTGTATTCATAACGCACGATCCGGGTCAGGAAATTACAGGGATTGCCGGAGTTGGCATTAGTTGAGCAGTTTTGCCCTGTGGGCCTGTTGAATACATAGGCCAGGTAAACCCAGGGTTTGGCAGCTCTTGTTGCCGCATCGGAACTATATAGGTTAGGATGAAGTGCCATACCCATCAAACCACCCTGGGGCCAGCGGCCACCATCGCCCATGGAAAAATTCTTTAAAGCGGAAAGATTCAGCAATGTAGTGGCTGTACCATTGGCCACATTGATCCTCTTAACAAGGTAAGTAACACTTTCCGTGACCCAGATTGAATCATTGGGCCCGTAAACGATTTCCCAGGGAGAGTTTAAATTACTGGCAACCACCCTTTTTGTAAAGGGTTCACCCTGGGCCATCACTATTTGTGAAAGACAAAGCCAGCCTGTAAGGAATAACCATTTCCGATTTTTGGACATAGGAAGTTGGATTTACCACAAAATAAACAGGCGAATGATGTGAATCAATAGTAATAATCCCTGAGAAATACTCAGTAAAAGAGGGTAAAAAACTACAGGAATTACCTATTGCGCAGCATATCATGGGGGCCTATCTTCGGTATAAGATCCAACCCTATAAAACCGAACCTAACTATGAAACACAATACTACCATATCCGCTTTTGTTGGTGTATTGGCATTTTTCCTGCTCGGTCTATTCCCTTTTATATCACAGGCGCAGAACATCGATTTTGGTAAGAGTTACTATAACGTTACCAAGGCTACCAATGGCGGAACTGTAGAACCAGGCGATGTGCTGGAGATCAGGGCTTCCATAGTAGTGAGGAACGGCACCTATGACAGTTGCGCTTATTTTGACGTGATCCCTGCAGGAACCACTTATATTCCCGGTACCATCAGGGTGCTTACTAACGAAGGAAAAATCTATAAACAGTTTACTGATGCCATTGGTGATGACCAGGGTTTCCGCAGCGGCGCGAACATCCGTATCAACCTGGGTTACCGGGGCAATGCCAACCCGGCCACTGCCTACAGGAGAGGCCGTATTGTGAATAACCACAGGCCATCTTTTTATGGCAGCACCTGTATCATGATCGCATCTTTCAGGGTAACCGTAACCGCAGCATATAATACTACGATCAGTCTTGGTGGAGGATCTATGTCCTACAGGCCATCCGGACAGGGGCTGCAGTCATTCACTTTTCCGGCCAGGAGGGTTATGGTTTACCAGAATGTAGGTATCTGTCCCAATGCTGTTGGCGCCAACTCACTTGGAACAGAATTCAATGGAACATTTGGTACAGGTAAAAACCGTAACAGGGGCACCTCTGCGAATGTGCCTACAGGTTATACTTACAATGTATTCACCAACAACTCTCCAAACGATTATTATTACGGCATTCCGAATAATACAAGTATCCGCACCGGGTATACCACTACCAACGACTGGCCCAAGCCCAATGGTACCTACAGGGTGTTCAGTGTATGGGATATCATTGGTGACCATACGGGTGCATCCAATCCCTTACTGGGTAATCCGCCCGCCGATACTGTCAATAACGACAATGCCGGTTATATGCTGGTGATCAACGCGGCTTACCGCATTGACTCGGCTTTTCAGCAGACCATTTCAAATCTTTGTCCCAATACCTATTACGAGATCTCCGTTTGGATGCGCAACATCTGTTCCCGTTGCGGTTGTGATTCTGCTGGCCGCGGTGCCGGAAATGCAGGATACATTCCAACGGCCGCAGGCGACTCTTCAGGTGTTTATCCGAACCTTTCGTTCAACGTAGATGGGATTGACTATTATACTACAGGTAATATTTTGTATACAGGTCAGTGGATCAAAAAAGGATTTACTTTCAGAACTGGCCCAACGCAGAACAGCTTCACCCTTAAAATTTTCAACAACGCGCCTGGTGGTGGCGGTAACGACTGGGCGCTGGATGATATATCT
Organism: uncultured Flavisolibacter sp.; assembly: GCA_964460925.1. Lineage (GTDB taxonomy): Bacteria > Bacteroidota > Bacteroidia > Chitinophagales > Chitinophagaceae > Flavisolibacter. Next base: position 15,807 of record CAYWSQ010000003.1, read on the forward strand.
GTCGCCACCTGTAGTCCCAACCTGGCCTTCACACCCAATAACACACCCACAGTGTGTTCAGGAAACGTAGTAGACATAGGCGCTTACATCAGGTCGTATTTCAACAATTATACATTCTATAAATGGCAACGCAGTACTGATAATGGTGTGAACTGGACGGATGCAGGAAGCATAGGTACAGGAGTACCAGTATGGAATGGCTCTGCTTATGAATACTACACAGCCTTTCCCACATTTGTTGCGAATATGGCCGACAGTGGATTAAAATTCCGCGTGGTGGTTGCCAGTACCATTGCCAATATCTCCGATCCCAACTGTTCATTCGCGGATGCGAGTTCCATCCTAACCTTGAATGTGATCGATTGTGGCTACGCTCTCAAGACTGACATCATTTCTTTTTCCGGAAAAAATGAGGAGGGCACCGTTAAGCTCAACTGGGTTTCCAACCAGGAAGATAACCCGGTGCGATATGAAGTGGAAAGAAGCCTGGATGGTGTGCAGTTCTCACGTATCGCGGAAGTGAATGGTTTGAATGGCAGTGAAGTCAATTATTATAAATGGTCGGGAGCTTTCCCGCAGGCCAATACAGCGTTTTACCGTATCAGGCTTATTGATGGCAACCAACAGAAAATTTCAAGAGTTGTGCGCCTGAGTTCGAGCAGGGAAATGCTTAATCTTGCCAGTGTGATCAATCCTTTTAGCGATAAACTTCAAGCAGAAGTGAATGCTGGTTCCGCGCAGGTAGCACAGCTTCAACTGATTGATAACTCGGGCAGGGTGGTAAAAATGCAGCAGGTGAATATTGCAGAGGGATATAATACTATTCAAATTGAAACAGCTAACCTGCCGAAGGGTTTGTACACACTTCAGTTGAGAACAAATACTGTTGTGATCAATAAACGGGTGGTGAAGCAATAGGTTCGTGCCATGGTGACGTTTTAAGAGAAAAGCCTGGATAATTTTCATCCATTTTTACTTCATACCGCGTGAATGTTGCGGTTCAAATTTTTTTTCACCGCAAAGGCGCCAAGGGCGCGAAGGTTACGCAAAGGGAATACAAAACTATCTCAATTAGTGAGGGGAAATTATTCAGAAATACTTTGCAACAGAACAGGCACCTGCACATAATCACAGCATCACAGCACCTGTGCCTTATCACTCAGTTCAGTACTGGTGGTGACAGTCTGCCGCCGCGAAACCTCCGTTTCTTCCTTGCGTACCAGTCTTTTTTGAAAGATCAGCAGCGTGATCACGCCAATGGAAATTGAAGCATCCGCTATATTGAAAATAGGACTGAAGAACTCAAGCCTGTTTCCACCTAACCAGGGAACCCACGAAGGCCAGGTGGTATCTACCATCGGGAAGTATAACATATCCACCACGTGGCCGTGAAGGAATCCCGCATAACCATTACCGGTAAACATGCCTGCTACATTCCCGTTTTCGCTGCTCTCGAAGATCATTCCATAGAACATGCTGTCAATCAGGTTGCCCAGGGCACCGGCATAAATAAGAGAAGCACAAATAATAAAGCCTTTGGTATAGCGCTGCTTCACAATGCGGCCCAGGTACCAGGTACCAAATAAAACCGCGGCAAGCCTGAAAAGGGTCAATAACATCTTGCCCCATTCGCCGCCCCATTTCCAACCCCAGGCCATCCCTTCATTTTCGATAAAATAAAGCTGCGCCCATGTTTGACCCAGCATATTGGTAACATGGCCGAAAGTAAAACTGGTCTTGATCCAGATCTTCAGGGCCTGGTCGGCAATGATGATCACCAGGATGAGTAAAACAGAGTAACGAAGCTTCACATTAAAAAATTAAAGGCCCAAAGATAAGGGTTGAGGCCCGGGAGCCCGGGTCAAAAAAGGTTAATTCTATTCGTGGTAATAAATCCGTTTGACGCGCTGGGAAATGGATGTCATCAGTTCGTAAGGTATGGTATCAGCCCACGCCGCAACTTCCTGTACTGGCAAACCATGGCCAAATATGATCACATCATCTCCTTCCTTCACACCAGGCACCGATGTTACATCAATCATGGTCATGTCCATACATACTGAACCCACCACCGGCACTCTTTTTCCTCTTACCATCATTTGCCCTTTTCCATTTCCGAAATGCCTTGCGTAACCATCTGCGTACCCAATCCGGACCGTGGCAATAAGAGCATTCTCCTTCATCACACCCTTCCTGTTATAACTTACCGCATCACCCTTACGTACTTCCCTTAACTGGGCGATGGTTGACCTGAGTGTGGCCACCGCCTGCAGATCGAGTGAATCCGTACCATCCACTTCAACACCATACAGGCCAATGCCCAGCCGCACCATATCTTTTTGCAAATGTGGATGCCTTACAATAGCTGCCGAATTGGAAATGTGCTGCAAAAAATCATACCCCAGCCGGTTCCTGAACAGGGCAGCCGCTTCTTCAAACAGTGCTGCCTGCTCCATGGTAAATTCATCCAGCAAAGCATCCTCACTGCCAGCCAGGTGTGAAAACAGGGAAACCAGGTGAAAACTTCCTGATGATCCCAGGTAATCTGCAACAAGGTCGGCTTCAGCTACAGCAAAACCCAGCCGGTGCATGCCTGTGTCGAGCTCCACATGCACAGGGTATTGATCCAGGCCCTGCTCTTTCAGGTAGGCTTCAAATCTTTTAAGGATATCCCAGGAATAGATCACAGGCTGCAGGTTATGGTCAACGATGGCCTGGAAGGAGGAACTTTCCGCATTCATCACCATAATGGGCAGGCTGATTCCCGATCTTACCAGGTCCGCGCCTTCATCAGCATAAGCCACCCCTAGAAAATCCACGTGATGAAACTGCAATACACTCGCGATCTCCGCCCCGCCGCTGCCATAGGAAAAAGCTTTTACCATGCCCATCAGTTTGGTGCCGGGCCGCAATTGTTTCTGGTATTGTTTGAGATTATGCACCAGTGCATTCAGGTTGATCTCGAGAACGGTCTGGTGCTTTTTTTCTTCGAATAACTGGGCGATCCTTTCAAAGCCGAATTTGCGGGCACCCTTGATAAGAATGATCTCCCTAAAGAATACCGAAGTTCTGAACCGCGCAATAAAATCTTCAGTGGATGGAAATGATTCAATAACAACAGTACCAGGAAGGAAATCACGAAGCATGCCGGCCAGGTGCTCTCCTACCGCTATCACTTTATCGATCCTGGACTGTAGCAATAAGGCTGCTACCTGCTCGTACAGGTGCTGTTCTTCCATGCCACTATCCATAAACTCAGACAGGATCACCGTTCTTTTGAGATTGGCTGCCTGCTGTTGCAGAAAATCAAGAGCGATACGAAGCGAGGTGATATCGGCGCTGTAACTGTCGTTGATCACCAGGCAGTCGTTGAAGCTTCTCCTGAGCTGCAGCCTCATATCAATAGCGTGCAATAATGAAATTCTTTCGGCGACCCTGGTTAATTCATAACCAAGGGCCAGCATCAGGCAAGAGCAGGAAATGGCATTCTCTATAGAGGCCTGGTCAGTAAAAGGGATGTTCAATTCTAAATCCTTTCCTCCTACCACTGCTGACAGTAGGGTATGTTGTGCTTTTTGTTTTGATGCTGAAACCCGGAAAAAATTATGGTCGCCCACACCCCAGCTAAAATGTTTTGCATCTTTCATTCTTGAAAATGCACCCGCCAGGTCCGGGTCATCGCCTGGATAAACCAGCATGCTGCAATGCTCAAACAATAATAATTTCTCCTTTATTTTTTCTGTGCGGTCATGAAAGCCTTCATTATGTGCTTCACCTATATTGGTGAGAATGCCGATTTCCGGCCGGATGATAGCTTCCAGTTGCTGCATTTCACCTGGCCGCGAAATGCCTGCTTCAAAAATGGCGAGGTCATGGGAATCCTGCATCTGCCAAACACTGAGCGGAACGCCGAGTTGGGAATTAAAACTACGAGGACTGCGTACGATCTTCCGGTCATCCTGCAATAACTGGTTGAGCCATTCTTTAACAATGGTCTTACCATTACTGCCGGTAATGGCGATGATTGGGTAAGAAAATTTTTCGCGGTGATAAGCTGCCAGCACCTGAAGGGCTTGAAGTGTGTCGGGTACCAGGATGATATTGGATCCGGGAAGGGCTTTGACCGGTGACTGTACAAGGAAATTCCTTACACCCTTTTTATATACTTCTTCAAGGAAACGGTGGCCATCATCCTGGGATGTTACGAGGGCAATGAATAAAGAAGCATCCGGCTGCGAGATGCGCCTGCTGTCGTACACAAGGTAACGTATGGGATGCTCACCTGAATGGCAGATGAACTTCCCACCTGTGATATCGCAGATTTGTGCAGCAGGATACAAAGCAACAATTTTAAATCAGGTCATTTTCGTTTTTCTTCCTTTTGGAAGCCTGGATAGAATACAGGATGGATCCGCCCAGGCAGATCACAATCACCATCAGTGAAACTGTAACGGGAACATGAAACCCGGTAACTACCAGTGGCACCAGCATTTTCAAACCAATAAAAACGAGTACGATGGCAATCCCCTGTTGCAGGTATTGGAATTTATTAACGGCCCCTTTCAGCAGGAAATATAAAGAACGCAAACCCAGAACAGCAAAAATATTACTGGTGTAAATGATCAGTTCTTTATTAGGTGATTCTGTAACAATTGCAAATACGGCGGGAATACTATCAAGAGCAAAAACAATATCAGTTGTTCCCAGCATGATAATCACAACAAACATATTTGTGTAAAATCTCTTCCCATTTCGCCGGACCACGATTTTACCGCTTATGTCTTCATGAATGATGGGAAAAAACCGGTTTAAAAATTTATACACCGGGTTCTTTGCAGGATCAAATTCATTTTCGTGATTCGCCGTATAGATCTTTATGCCTGTATAAACCAGGAATGCCCCGAACAAGTACAGCAACCAGCTAAACCGTTCCACCAAAACCACTCCCACCGTAATGAATATCACACGGAAAACTATGGCCATCAAAATGCCGATCATGAGCGCTCTCGCAACATGATCGGATCTTATCCGGAAAAAAGAAAAAATCAGGATGAAAACAAAAACGTTGTCAATACTGAGACTTTTCTCCATCAAATAAGCGCTCAGGTATTCCAGGGCAGGGGCTTCACCGTATTCATACCATACAAATCCAAAAAATGCAAGGGCAAGAACTATCCAGAAAAGAGCCTGGACCAGGGCTTTTTTGATACTCATCTCACCCGAACTTTTGCTGAATACCCCAAGGTCCAATATGATTGCAAAAAGAAGTACGATTCCAAAAACAAGGTAGGTGACCTGATCCGTCGACATATGCTCCACGCTTTACTTGAAGTGGCAAATATAGTTCATCAGGAAGCGCTTTTTACCTGTCCGAAACGGTAGCGACGGTACTGCTGGTAAATAAAGCCGAAAACCACCACCAGGAGGATGGGAAGAACAATATTAATAACCTGCCATTTCCGCTTTTCTTCCATGGTTTTTTTAGGATCGAGCAGCCTTAAAGTAAATTCTTTTGACCGGGTCTGGAGAATATCTGTGGGATTTACAAGATGCTCAAGTGCATTCAGGAAAAAATCCTTGTTGGCATAGGAATAACCGGTGAAAAAATTCACACCCATAGGGAGCGGCCCATCACTCTGGCTCACCTGGTTCACCGCCAGGTCGCCATCTGCCACAACGATCATTTTATTATCGCTGGTGTTCGCATTCAGGAAATGATAACCGTAACCTTTCATGGAATCGGCCAGGGCCCTGGGTATCCGTCCCGTATACAATGAATTGAATTTCCCCTCCAGCAGTACGGCCACGGGTACATTCTTTTTCTGGAAGGTTTTGATATCCGGTGCTATCTGTAAAAATTCAAAATCGATCCTTGCAGGCGCTTCCATCAGCCTGGCATTGGCGGAAGATTCGAGCAGGAAAGTTTTGGTGATGCCTTCCGCTTCAACGGTATCAATGGAAGTGGGAAACATGGCACGTACACCATTCAGGTTCTTACTCACCGGGTGCTGAGTTCCATTGAGGATGGGAAAGAATGGCCAGTCCACCAGGCGCTGCTGCTCCGAACTCTGGCTGATCTGCGGGAGCTTGTCGCTCTGCATATCCTGCAAGAGGTTTTGATTGAGACGCACACCGTATTTAAACAGCAGGTCTTCCAGGTTGAGGCCACGGTCAAAGGCAATGAAGCCCTGCGATTTGTACAGGCTGTCGAATTCAGCGTACATGTTGTCGATCATCCAGAACACCTTTCCCCCATGCATCACGTACTGGTCGATCTTGATCTTCTCCGCATCTGTAAAAGGAATGGTTGGCTTCATCACCACCAGCGCATCAAAAGAAGGAATGAAAGGCGCCTCAACTATATTAATTGTATCAAAATTGAATTCTTTAATGAGAGTGCGTACCGCATCATCCACATTATAACCCCAGCCTTCGCCATTCCCCAAAGCGTAACCCACAGTGGGCTTTGCCGGTCGCGTGATCTTTTGCACGGCACTGGCGAATTTGTATTCCATGGTGGCTTCCATGTTATTATAAAGCGCTGCCAGTTGTTCGGGTTCGGTGCCGAAAGCCCTTTCACCTTTTAGCAGGTTCACACCCATACTGGTATCACGGTAATGCACAACCGCACCAGGAAGTACCAGCTTAACGGTTTGCTCATCCCCCACCTTTCCGGGTGCCTGCAGGGTAAAAGCCGGAATATCATAAAAGTAATTGATGGAATCGATCACATACTGTGCAGCCGAATCATCGAGACCTTTGAGGGGATCGATAAAATTCACTTCGATATTTTCCTTTCCGTACTCTTTACATTCCTGTAAGAACTCTTCCACGCTGTTGGCCAGTTTCCTGAAACCTGCAGGGAAATCCCCTTCCATAAATACATCTATCCTGACTGGTTCGTCAAGATTGCGTAAGAGGTTTTTGGTGGGCCGGCTGAGGGAATAGCGGTTTTCTTCCGTAAGGTCAATCCGCTGATGAAACAGGGTAGCCAGAACGTTGATGGCAACCAGGCCAGCCACCAATACGATCCACCATATGGTATTCTTTCTGTTCATTATCTTTTGCCAAGGTTTTGACGGGTCACCAGTAAAAAGAAAACAAGAAGGCTCAGGAAATAAACAAGGTCACGCGTATCAAGTACACCGCGGCTCATGCTGCGGTAATGAAAATCGATACCAATCATTTCGATGTAATAATCTACTCCTGATCCAAACAACTCGCTGATGGCGGTAAAGCCAAAATAGAACAGCACGCAGGCGATCAGGCTCACTATGAATGCCACCACGGAATTGGTGGTGAAGGAACTTACACAAATACCAATGGCGGTGAAGATGGCAGATAAAAGGAAAAGGCCCAGGTAGGATCCTGTTGCCGCCCCGGCATCTATGCCTTCACCGGCCGCAAGATGGTTGATGGTAAAATAATACACCAGCGTTGGTAACAGCGCGATCAATGCTACCAGCAAACTGCCCAGGAATTTACCGGCCACTACCTGCCAGCGGCTCAGTGGCCGGGTAAGCAGGATCTCGAATGTTCCGCTTTTGAACTCATCGGAAAAGCTGCGCATGGTAATGGCGGAGATCAGGAACATCAGCAGCCAGGGCGCGAAGGAAAAAAAACGCTCGAGGCTGGCGTATCCAAAATCAAGGATATTGTCCTTAAATACAAAAAGCACCAGTCCATTGGCCAGAAAAAAAACAATGATGGCGATGTAACCTGTAAGACTGCTGAAAAACTGGCGAAGCTCTTTTTTACAAATGGACCACATGCTGGTGCAAAATAGGAAATTGAATTGAGGATTTGAGGAGATCACGTGCACGCACGATTCATCTCCCCACCATATTAAACCGCAAAGCTTTCACCGCAGCCGCAGGTTCTGCTGGCATTGGGATTATTAAAATAGAATCCTTTGCCATTGAGGCCGTCAGAAAATTCAAGCGTGGTATTGACGAGGTATAAAAAACTTTTCAGGTCAGTAACCACCTTTACACCATTATGTTCAAATACCTGGTCACCCGGTTTTACCTGGTTATCAAAATCAAGTTTATAGCTCAAGCCTGAACAGCCGCCGCCCACTACGCCAACCCTTACAAAATATTCCGGATCGTTAGCGTGACCGGCTTCCGCCATCAGTTCCTTCACTCTTTCCTTTGCCTTATCGGTTATAAAAATTCCGTTTTCTGTATTGGTCATATCAATTTGTTTACTGTATTAAGATGAATAGCCAGCCGCATGCATGGCTCTAAGTGATGCCACGGTCTCCCGCACCCTGGCAATGGTAAAATTAATCTCTTCTTCTGTAGTCTGCCTACCCAATCCAAAACGAATGGAACTCTGTGCCAGTGCATCATCCAGGCCGAGGGCCTTCAGCACATAGGAGGGTTCCATGGAAGCTGAGGAACAGGCCGATCCTGATGAAACAGCAATGTCACGGTTGATGCCCCCAATTAATGCTTCATCATTTACATATCGGAAAGAAATATTGGTAATATGCGGCAGCCTTGATTGACGGCTTCCATTCACAAATGTTTCCTCAATTTCCAATAATCCGTTTTCAAGCAGGTCACGCAATGAGGCTGTATGATACGCATTGCTTTCCATTTCCGCATTTGCAATTTCACAGGCCCTGCCCAATCCAACGATGCCGGGCACATTGAGGGTACCGCTCCGGAAACCCCTTTCGTGGGCACCGCCATCCAATTGCGCTGCCAGTTTCACCCTTGGATCCTTTCGCCTCACATATAAAGCTCCTGCGCCTTTGGGTCCATACATTTTATGAGCTGTGAAGGCAAGCAGGTCAACCTGGTCATTCATCACATCAACCGGTATTTTTCCAACGGCCTGAGTGGCATCGGTAAAAAACAGGATCCCATGTTTTTTTGCCAGGCTCCCGATTTCCTTTACGGGCATGATGCTCCCGATCTCGTTGTTGGCATACATCACCGCGATCAGTATGGTGCGTGGTGTAATGGCGGCTTCAATATCCTTCACTGAAACAAGGCCTTCATTATTTACAGGAATATAACTCACATCAATACCCTGTTTCTGCAGGTGGTGACAACTGTCAAGCACCGCCTTATGTTCAATATTGGTGGTGATGATATGATTGCCCTTGCCCGCATACACTTCAGCAACCCCTTTGATGGCAAGGTTTACGGCTTCCGTTGCGCCGGAGGTGAAGATGATCTCCTTTGGAATGGCATTGATAAGTGCAGCCACCTGTTCCCGTGCCAGTTCAACCGCTGCGGCAGCCTGCCATCCAAAAGAATGATTACGGCTGGAGGCATTCCCGAAATGTTCCGTGAAATAAGGCCACATGGCTTCCGCTACCCTGGGATCACAGGGAGTGGTTGCATTGTGGTCAAGATAAATGGGAAGGTGCAGCATAACGGTTCACAAATTTACCCCCAATTCGCCAGAAGCACATGCTTTCAGCCATTGCCACGCTTAATTTTACCATTCTGCTAAACATTAAAGCATGCGCAAAATTGAACATATCGGTATCGCCATCAGGTCACTGGAAACTTCCATTCCATTATTTGAAAAATTGCTGGATACACCCTGCTACAAGCAGGAGGAAGTGGCTTCAGAAAATGTGGTCACGGCATTTTTCCAAAAAGGAGAAACCAAGATCGAATTACTGGAATCCACCACTGACGATGGGGTGATTAGCCGGTTTATTGAGAAACGCGGCGAGGGGCTGCACCACATAGCATTTGATGTGGAGGATATTTACGCAGAAATGGAGCGGTTGAAAGCGCAGGGTTTCCAGTTACTCACCGAATCACCCAAAGCCGGGGCAGATAATAAGCTGGTCTGTTTTATTCACCCCAAAACTACGGGAGGTGTGCTGGTGGAGATTTGCCAGGAGCGGTAGCCAACAGCCATTGGCCGTTAGCCAATGGCCATAAGAAAACCCCAGGTAGACACCCGGGGTTTTTCCTCAACGCCTAAAAAAACAAGTTATCAGAGGATCACCTGCCTGGCCACATTTACATCCTGGCCATTGGTGATCGATACAATATAATTTCCTTTCAGGTGAGTCCTGGGTTGCAGAATGACCTGGCCCACTGCTTCATTGATATTTTGCTGTTCAAGAACCTGTCCGTTCAGAGACACGATCCTTACAACCAGTTTAGATTTGATCTGCTGGGGAAACTGCATCAGCACTTTACCCTGAACGGAGGCGATATTGATATTAGATGGTGCAGCCGACTGCTCTGTTTTAATGGTTTTGATATCAGTATAAGTAAATCTTGAATCAATGTCCACCTGCTTCACACGGTAATAAACCACGCGGGAACTAATGTTCTTATCAGTATAGGAATAATTGTTCAGGGTATTAGAGTTACCGATAGCGGAAACATAAGCGATCGTCCCCCATTTAGAGCCATCGAGGCTGCGCTCAATCTCGTAGGAATGAGCATTGATCTCTTCAGTAGTTGACCACTGAACCAATACATCAGTAGCGTTCTTACGTGAGAGTGTAAACCCGGCAAATTTTACGGGCAGGGGATTATAGCTGGCAAATCCATTGGAACTTCCGGTAGCCAGTTGCGGACCGTTAAGCGTGTTTGCATAGAAGATGGTTTGTCCGCCGAGAATGATATACTGAAAAAAGTCAATAGTTGATTCGAGTCTGCCACCTGCTGCTACCTGGATCTTGCTGGCAGCATTCAGGGATAAATAGCTCAGGAAGTTGGTCAGTTTTACAGTTCCGTGTACTTCCAGGTAAACATTATTGAGCGTCTGCTGGCTGCTGATAATTACGGTTCTCCCGGCAGGAATAACAATGGTATCGCCATTTGCCGGTTTACGGTTCAAATTCCAGGTGGGGTTTGCCTGCCAGTTGCCATTTCCAACGGCTTCGATTACAGGAGCTGAAAAAGATAAGGTTGAGATGAAAAGTCCCAGGATGAGGAAGTAGAATTGCTTCATGGTACGGATCTTTTTAGTTGTTTTCTTAGGGTTGCTAAAGATACCGGTAAGTTTTTCTAAGTGAATCTGCTTATTGGTAGCCCTTAGCGAGAGCAAAACTATAATGCAGTTTTTTGAGATGCAAGTATTTTTACTGTTTATTGGCGTAAAACCACATATTTTTTTAAAAATTGGGCATAAATTCCTGATAATCAGCAAAACCATTCTAAGTAGTTCCAATTAGTCTTTTTAAAAAACTGGTCTAAAAATTATCAGTTCTGCCAAATTCCATATGGTAAAAACCCGGTGGCTTTCGCGAAAACGTCCCAGGAAATTACTTATCGCCATTAAAAAACCCGGTAAATAAACCCTTAGAGGAGTTTGATAAGTTTTTCTTAGATGGATAGTGATAATTTTTTCATTACCTCGGCTTTCCTTCTTTTCGAAACTTCCAGTCTTATTCCATTCCTGAGAATGATCATCCCATCCTGGTCTATATAGGAAACAAATTTTTTATTGACCAGGATTGATTTATGGCAACGGATCATTCCATGTGGAGACAATAGTTCTTCATAATCCCCAAGTGTTCTTGAAGCCAGAAATTGTTTTCCCTGGACCGAATAAAATCGTGTATAGTTATTCTGGGCCTCGCAATACATGATGTCTGCAGGTTCCAGGTAATAAATACCTTCTCTTGAAGGAACCGCCAGCCGGAACTGGCCTTCCGGGGCCTGGAGATTATGCAGCATATTGCGGTACTGGTTTTCAGGGTCAACCAATTTAAGATCAGTTTCCATATACCGGTTGATGCATGATATAAGTTCTTCCACATCTACCGGTTTCAACAGGTAGTCAAACGCGCTGAAGCGGATGGCTTTTATAGCGAATTCATTAAAAGCGGTAGTAAAAACAAGTTTGAATTGATGCCTGGGAATTTTTTGTAAAAGCTCGAATCCGGACAAATGCGGCATTTTGATATCGAGGAATACCAGGTCGGGCTTTGTCTGCCGGATCATCTCCGCCGCCAGCCGGGCATCATTGCAAACTGATACCTGGTTTACTGCAGGCGTAAATTTTTCAATCATCAGCCTTAAGGCATCTGAGGCTCTTACTTCATCGTCTATGATCAATGCTTTTATCATTTCTATCAGTCAGGATTCATATTCTTTAAGCTGATCTCAATCCGGGTACCAGCAGGTTGATGTTGATCATTGAACAGGTCAACCACTTCAATGGTATTAGCCGTTTTATATTTTTCATTCAAAGCCTGCAATCTTTCAATACCCAGTTTCATCCCCTTGCCGGTATGCATTTCACTGCCATTCTGATAAAGGCTTGCCGATGCCCTGCCCACTCCATTATCTTCAATGATGCATTTCAAAACCCCAACTTCGGTTTCTGTAAATGAGATCAATAATCTTTTCTCTCCATCGAGATGCATCAATCCGTGCCAGATGGCGTTTTCCACGAAAGGCTGAAATAATAGGGAAGGAACAAATGTTTCTTCTTCGTCCACACCGTCACCTACCACAAGCTGGTAACTGAAGCTTTCCTTGAATCGGAGTGATTCGAGTTCAATATAGAGCCGCAGGATCTCCAGTTCTTCCTTTAGGCTTAATTCTTCCCTGTCACTTGAAGTAAGCACGAGCCTCAGGAGCCGTGAGAATTTGGAAAGAAATCTTGTTGCCGTCAATTCCTCACCTGAAAGAATCATTTGCTGGATGGAATTCAGGGCATTGAATAAAAAATGAGGATTCATCTGCAACCTCATGCTCTGTAAACTTGCCTCCAGTGCTTTCTGCCGGTTCATCAATGCTTCCATCCTGGCTGCCTGTTCCCTTGCTTCCGCCCTGATCCTTCCAATGCGTGCACCACAATGGGAAGCGATGGTGGCCAGGATCTGCAAATGCTGGTCTGAATAAAAATCTTTCTGGTGATGCTCACTGTCTATCACACCAATTACACGGCCTTCTTCAAAAATGGGAACAGTAAGTTCTGAATACCTCATCTCATCATCCACAATATACCGGGGATCTTTCGAGGTATCATTGATCCTTTCCGCCTTGCCAGTTTGGGCCACGGTACCGACAATCCCTTCACCCATTGCAATCTCAATGGGGTTGAAGATCTGATTACCTTCTGCAGTCTTGGGGCCCCATGCTGCTTTCTGTATCAAGTTATTTTTATCATGGTCTACGAGGTAGATCACGCAATCCTCGAACCCGAGACGGGAAATACAGTTTCGTGCAACATCCCATAACACCGCATCAACAGAATTATGGCCGCTAAGAGAAACTGTGAAATAATTGATCACCTGTTCTATTTCCAGCTGGTGCTTATAACTGTCTGATCTGAGTTTTTCAATTGCCGTTTTTTCCTGTTGTTCTCGCTTGAACCTTTTTTCCTTTCTTTTGATAAGCAGATAAGCTGAAAAGATTATCATTAAACTGATCCCCGCAATAAACCACCATCGCTGCCACCAGGGAGGTACAATTTCAAAATGCATCCTAACCATATTAGTAGCATCATTGCCACCCAGTGTCGCGCGAAGTTGCAACTGGTATTTGCCGGTTTTTAACTGGCGGAAATGAATCACACCTTCTTTGCCTGCGTCTGTCCAATTGGTATCTGAAGGCATGAGCCTGTAATAATAACGTACTGCACCCGGATTGGAAAAATACAAAGCAGCGAAACGGATGGACAGGGTATGATGCTCCCAGGGAAAAATATAATTACCCTCCTGATTTATAAAACTGCGTGGATCTTCCGCAGATCCAGGAAATTCCACAGATGTGATACGCAGCGATGCATGCCTGGAATGCTTCAACAATTCTTCCGGTTGAAATGAAACAGCTCCGGAAGAAGTGCAGGCCCAAACGAGCCGGCCATCATAATTCATGGAAAGGCTTTGGAAATTTTTAGCGATGAACCCATCATCCGCATCAAAGTTGGTGACCAAATACTGACCGCCTTCTGTTTGCCTGATTGCTGTAACACAATTATAATTTCCCGCCCATATATTCTGGTCTTTGTCAAAACACAGGCCCAGGTAAGTGTTCCCCGATAAACCATGCTGTTGTGACAATTTTGTTTCGAGTTGCAAATTGCCATTGCTGTCAAAACCACAGATAAGAATGCCTGAGCCCCTGGTAGTGATCCATACTTTTCCCTTTAGATCCTGTTTCATTGAAGTGATCACCAGCCTTTCCCCGGATGAACCAAGGTTATAAGGCTTAAGTTTTTCGCCATCCAGGTAAAACAAACCCAGCTGCCCTCCTGCCCAAATTTTTCCGGATGGTGATTCACACAAACCGTATAATTTATGATACGTGATCTCTACAGGGTATTCATAATACCTGAACATGAATTTGTCTTGTGAAGCGTTGTAATCAATCCTGGTAATACCATTATCACCGGCAGTATATAATTCCCCTTTTCCCGTCTTCAAAAATGCATAATGGGAATTATCGGCAAGACCGTTTTTCCGGTCGAACCTTTTGAGTTCACCATTTCTTAACAGGGCGAGGCCCTGGTAACCTGTGGCGAACCAGATCCATTCATTTTCATCTTCATGCATGGCAAAAACTTCCGCGAGCGGAACTACCTGCAGGTGATCCATGAAATATGCCAGGGAATCCTTCCATTCAAATATGGTACCCCTGTTGCTGCCAAACAAAATCGAACCATTCTTTCTCCGAAGCATGGAATAGATCTCATCTGAAAAAGGAAGATGCTGGCGATTGATATGGAATTGGTTTTTCTTTACCTGGAATAAACCCTCATTGGATCCAAGCCAGAAGCTGCCTTCTTTATCAATCATCATTCTTGTAGGTGTGCGGATATTCAACTGCACATGAGATAAAACCGTTTGTCTTTTACCATTAGACGGATCTATTTCTTCCACACCGCTGGTATGATAAGTATAAAGTTTGTTCTTGTGATTGACCAGGTGGAAGTAATATTCATTACCTGCCCTAAGTGAAGTAGTTTCACCACCATCCCAATAATGAAGTCCGCCCAATAAATTCAATAAATAAACTGATCCCTTAGGGGTGACATGCACCCCATGCACCAGGTCTTTGGGCTGAAGCGGATTTGGTATCTCACGCAAGCTTTGGTTTTGATATAGATACACATGCAGGTCAGTTGAAAAAGCAACGGATGAAGAAGAATGGCTGATATGGTATACTGGTCCCATTGTGAGGGAATTCCATCCTTTTAGCAATTCTCCCTTATAACTATTACCTGATTTTTTCAACAGGATGGGCCCTTTGAGGCTTCCCGCCCACAACTCGTCAGAATTGATAAAATGCACAGCATAAAAAGGCAGGAAAGAGGCCGCCTGGCCTGGTATCTCTTCAACAAAATTTTCATCCCTCCAGGAATATAATCCTGTTTCAGCAGCAAGCCAAAGTTGTCCCTGGCTGTTCTCCTGTACCTGGTGCACGGCCCCGATCCTTTTTGTTTTCACAGTATCATAAATTCTGAAAGATCTTCCGTCAAAACGTGCAACTCCATCTTTGGTACCGATCCAGATAAAATCCCTGCTGTCCTGGTAAAGACTCAGGATCTCAGATGAAGGCAGGCCGTTTGCAGCGCCAAATGCCTTTACTATATAACCGGGGACCTGTGATGACTGCCCATAGATTTTACAACTGATACAGATCAGCAGCAGTAAGAGCCTTGTTGGATTAATAAGAAACAAGTTTCATCCTTTGCAATCAAGTTAAGAAATCAGTATTGATAATCCATCAGGGATCCACCTGAACAAATCCAAGCAGCTGGAAAGTATTACAAGGAGTCAAAGCAAGGATCCTGTACTTGCAGGGTGCCAACATTACTGAAAGAGGGATATAGAAATATCCATGTGAGTAAAATTCGGGCTCGGTTGGTGGAATCAATGCAGGAATTTCAATGGTTTGAGATGCACAATTCTCCGGCACGAACCTGATCTTGTTGAAATACATCTTTGAACCGTAATAATTCCATTCAGGATTACCGCCTGCTAATTTTGACACTGTAGCCGGACCCGTTGCATTCGTGAACTGTATCCGTGGCAGGAAATAGATATTCAATCTTGCCGTATCAAATATTTGGGTGCCTGGAATGGCTACTTTGAACAATACACTTCTGTAGCCGGGACTTCCGCATTCAACCTTAGCAAATTTCTCTACTGGTATATTTATACCTGCCCCTCTCCCATTACATACCGGCCGCCAGGCATAATCAATGATGGTATCGTTGATACTTAGTTGAAAATTTTTCTGGTTGGGGTGATTGGAAGCATATACTCCCGTTGCTCCTACCACATCCAGTATCAGTGAATCCCCGGTACGTCCCAGTCCGGGTGGATCCGGAACCCCAAAATGATTGCAGATGGAATGGATTTGCGGCCAGCCTACCATTTTCAGCTGCGCTGTATCTGATTTGCCGTTGAGCGTAAGGATAACGCTAGCGAATGTAGGTCCGCATTTTTTTCCACTGGGATAGGTTGCAATGGGAGCTTTTATTTTAAGCTGTGTAGATGTTGCATTGTAAATAGCTGTTTGAAAAGTATCGGTACAGGCAGCATCGGTGATGAATTTTACCTGGTAATCGTTTTTATTTGAACTGAAGTTGGTTCCTGTGATCGTGAGTTCTTCTCCCCAGTAAATAAATTCCGGTGAAGTGCTGCTGATCCTGATAGCATTGCCGGGTCCCGGTCCTGGCCCAGGTCCGGGACCGGGATTATTGTCTGTATTTTTTTTGCAGCCGGCCAGGCCAATCAAAAAAAGGAGATATAAATAAATGGGTTTCATGGTTCCTGTTTTTCCTGTTTGACCTTGAAACTATGGATGGTGCCAGTTAAAAACAGGCAGGATTGAGGGAAGGGGTGTAATGAATTAGGGAATGGAAAATTAATGCATGGCCTCAGAGCCCGGTGAATCAGAATTGATGATACCAAGTTTTTCAACTGCCAGCTGCGCTGCTATCTGTGAAGCATCTTTTTTATTGAAGGCCTTTCCCTGTGCAATCAATTTACCGTTAATAACAGCAGCCACTGTAAAAAGCCGGCGGCCGTTCTCGATCTGTTCATTGATGGTTTCAAACTCCAGGAGCCGGCCATTCTTATTGGCCCAGCCATACAGTTTATTCTTGTGATTGATCTCAAGGATCTCCAGGTCGTCCACGAACATATGCGGCATGATGATCCGCTCGGTGACCCATTTATTGGTCTTCTTATATCCAATATCCAAATAAATAGCGCCGACCAATGCTTCCAGGGTATTACCGAAGATCTGGCTCGTCTTAAGCGAGCTGTCAGATTTATTATAGAGAGTAACCTTTTTCAAACCCATCTTAACCGCAATATCATTGAGTTGCTGACGGTTCACCATCTTGCTGCGCATTTCAGTAAGAAAACCTTCCTCTTTATAAGGATAACGTTTGAAGAGATAGTCAGCAACGAGGGCACTCAGAATAGCATCACCGAGATATTCCAGTCTTTCATTGTTTTCGTCGATGGTGTCCTTTACAGAACGGTGGGTGAGCGCTGTTTTATATAGAGAGGTGTTACCGGGCGAGTAGCCCAGGATGCCTTTCAATTGTTTTTTGAAAGAAGGGTCGACAGGTTTTTTCTTATAAAATGATTTCCAGAAATCCACAATGTTGATTACACGAATAAAATTGCTACCCTACGAATTTAAAACACTAATCACACGAATAAAAGCAGCCGGTAAAAATAGTTTACCTGTCTTCTCTGCACTTATAAGCGATTACAGTTTGCAAGGCCTGGATCAGGCCTTATATTTTTTGAAGATCATGCAGGCATTATGTCCGCCAAAACCAAACGTATTGCTCAGCGCAGCATTCACCGTTCTTTTCTGGGCTTCCCAGAAAGTGAAGTTCAACCGACTGTCCAGTTCAGGATCATCTGTAAAATGATTAATGGTAGGTGGTACTATATCATTCTGCACAGCCATGATACAGGCAATGGCCTCGATCACACCGGCTGCACCCAGGCAATGCCCGGTCATGGATTTGGTAGAACTGATATTGAGCTGGTAGGCATGTTCTCCAAAAACATCGGTGATGGCTTTTACCTCGGCAATATCACCCAGCGGTGTGGACGTACCATGCGTATTGATATAGTCAATATCCGAAGGTTGCATACCGGCATCAGCAAGCGCCTGCAGCATAACATTCTTGGCACCGAGACCTTCGGGATGCGGAGCTGTAATATGGTGCGCATCAGCAGTAGCGCCACCACCAGCCACTTCGCAATAGATCTTGGCTCCCCTGGCAATAGCATGTTCATATTCTTCAAAAACCAGTATGCCCGCGGCCTCACCCATTACAAAACCATCGCGGTCCTTATCGTATGGCCTTGATGCGGTTTTGGGATCATCATTTCTTTCGCTGAGTGCTTTCATGGCATTGAATCCACCTACACCTGCTTCTCCAATCACACTTTCAGAACCACCAGTAAGAATGATGTCAGCCTTACCCATACGGATAAGATTGAAAGCCTCCATCATGGCATTGGTGGAAGATGCGCAGGCACTCACCACGGCAAAGTTGGCTCCCCTGAATCCATGACGCATGGATATATGCCCCGCTGCGATATCAAGGATCATCTTCGGAATAAAGAAAGGATTGAAACGCGGCGTGCCGTCACCTTTTGCAAAATTCATTACCTCTTCCTGGAAGGTAAGCAGACCACCGATACCACTGCCGGTGATCACACCAACACGGTCGGGGTTTACATTGTTCTGATCAATGCCTGCATCCTGCACAGCCTGGTCGCTGGCAACGAGGGCTACCTGGGTAAAGCGGTCCACTTTTCGGGCTTCTTTACGGTCGAGAAAATTGGTGGGATCAAAATTTTTGATCTCGCAGGCAAACCGGGTCTTGAATTTTGAAGCATCAAAGCCGGTAATAAAATCACAGCCACTGACACCGTTTCTCAGGTTGTTCCAGTATTCTGTGATTGTATTGCCCAAAGGGGTTAGGGCACCCATTCCCGTAATAACGACTCGCTTCAGTTGCATAAGGCCTGCGGCAGAATTTAATGTAAGATAAAACCGCCTTCTCTAGTGCCTGAGGCAACCGGAAGGCGGAATGATAAAAACTCCTCTAAAGGATTTTCTTCAGTATTATTTACTTAGCATGTTCTTCCAGGTAAGAAACAGCCTGACCTACAGTCGTGATCGTTTCAGCTTGCTCATCCGGAATGGAGATATTGAACTCTTTTTCAAACTCCATAATGAGTTCTACGGTGTCCAGAGAATCGGCACCTAAATCATTGGTAAAAGAAGCCTCGTTCGTAACTTCTGCATCGTCCACTCCTAATTTGTCTACAATGATCTTTTTTACTCTTGCTGCAATGTCTGACATTTTGTAAAAGTTTGGTTATAGTGGTGCAAAAATATAAGTTTTTGCATTAAATCACATTTTGATCATTTACCTGAAAAATTAATGCCCGGTTTTTTTTCCGGCGGTCTTTGCCGGGATAATTATTGTCAATTTGCCACGTAAGCGGATATTTGTAAATTGAACCCATCAACTGTTGCAATGGCATTGAAAATCATAGATCATGGCTCTCCCGAATACCAGCAGATCATCAGGCTGAGGAATGATATCCTGAGGAAACCGCTCGGGATGAATCTAGATGCTGCTGAACTCGAAAAAGAAAAGAACAACCTGCATATCGCTGCGTATGAAGATGACCAGATGCTCGGATGCTGCATGCTGGTGGAAGAAGGTCCACAAACTGTAAGGCTGAGACAGATGGCCGTGATCAACGATCTACAGGGCAAAGGCATTGGCCGGGCACTGATGCAATTTGCCGAAAACCTGGCGCGTGACCGTGGCTACCGTCGCATTACCATGCATGCCCGTAAAAACGCCCTGGGCTTTTATGAAAAAATGGGCTACCGCAAAATTGGTGATGAGTTCGAGGAGATTACTATTCCGCATTATGTGATGGAGAAAGAGCTTTGAGCTATTAGCTACGAGCTTCGAGAATTGACCTTAATCCCGGGCAATTCTATCTTGTCGCACACTCAAAACAATATATTTCTTGAGGGTTGCCTCTCGCAGCTCGCAGCTAAAAGCTAGAAGCTACTTTTTCACTTTCTCCAGCATCATATGCCTCAACTGGTACACTTCATCCGTATTGGCAAATGCATTCTTGGGCACCAGGAAAAATGATCGGCTGTCGAAATACAGGTGGAAGAAATGAGGTGTCTCCACAAAATTGCTCAGCTCATTCCAGCCCCAGGATCTTGATCCTCTTTCATTTCCCACGCTAAAACCATTCTCTTCAAAATTCATGTTGAAATGATCACGGAAAGTGGAAGCTCTTTTATAAACAAGTGTGGGCAGGATGAACCAGAAAGCGATCATCAGTACAAACCAAAGGAAGGAGCCTACCAGGAAAGCAAAGGGCAGGATCTTTTTCATATAAAATAATACGGCGGAAGCCAGGGCAAAAACATTTACCAGGATGATCATAAGCCTGATTTCCTTTTTTGCCAGGAAATGATAACGCAAAGCCTGGATCACCTGTTTCTTATCGTAGCTGAAATTAATTGTCATGCCCCTGTTGAATTCAGGCGCAAAGATAGGCTTCATTGCAGTGCATAAAAAAACCGGTTCTTTCGAACCGGTCTTTTATAAAAATTCTGATTGTATTACATATTGCTGCCGCTGGCAGGGATGTTGAATTTCTGCAACACCTGCTCGTAAGTCATGTGGCGCAACTGGTCAATGGAATAACCGGCGAATGCACCCTGCATGAATTTACCACCGCCAACACTGCCTGGGATCACAACATAACGGAACTCACCAACTGGCATAGCGCCGGATGCACTTCCTGAACTGTGATTGGCTACAAAATAAGTGATGGTGCCTGGTTCCAGTATCGTGTTATACTGCATCAGGTTTGCGGTTGTACCAAACAGGTAAGGCAACTGTGTTGCTCCCGCTGAAGGACTTCTGAAATATGAAAGCACTACACCATTATCTATTACGGCTGCGGTAACACTTGTAGCAGCCTTGTTGCCACGGCTGATCACACCCAGGTCAGTATGAATGGAGTCTCCCCAGGTTAAAGTGCTTGCTGCAAACCAGTCGGAGTAAACAACGTTTGCCGTTCCACCCGGACCCTGCGGACCTTGAGGACCCTGTGGTCCCTGTGGACCTGTTGGGCCTTGCGGACCAGTAGGACCTTGTGCACCAGTTGCGCCGGCTGATCCTGGAGGACCTTGTGGGCCTGATGCGCCGGCAGGACCAAGAGGTCCTTCTTTAGCACAACTCACCACAAGAAAAACAAATGCAAATAAAACAAGAGAAAGAAAGCGCATTTTTCTCATAAATCAGTTTTTGTGTTAGTTGGTAATGAAGTAAAAGTAATGGTTATGAAATTATTTTCCAACAAATAATAATTGCTGCGGGAAGGTATATTCCTAGTGCACCCGGCCTACATTTGCTCCAGTATAAACCAAAACGATGCATCTGAAAAAATTGTGGATTCTTCCCCTGGTAGTGGTTGCGGCAACTGCCTCCGCGCAGTTCTCAAAAGGTGTTAAAATGATAGGTACGTCCATTGGCACCAGCTTTATTGGAACCGGAGAAACGCGCTACAGTTTTGTAGATCCCAACACTAACTATACCAGCAAACAAAATCAATCCAACATCAACCTCAGTCCTTCGCTTGGCGTATTTTTCAATGAGCAGGTGGCAGGCGGGTTACAGTTGCTTCTTGGCTATTCAGGCATCAGCACCTGGAGGGAGTCTGCTACCAATGGCAATACCTATGTTCGTGATGAAGTGCGAAATACCGATTATGGAGCGGGCATCTTCTTCCGCTATTATTTGAACCGAAACGCAAAATTTCTTCCTTTCCTGCATGTGCAGGGAAATGCGGGCAGCGGTAAAACCAAAACCGAAGGCTTTTATGAGATCACCAATTACCGGCAGACCTATGAAGGTGTTTCTTCAAAAAAATTCTATTACAATGCTGGTCTTAACCTGGGTCTTACCAAATTGATCAGTCCAATGATTGGTTTAGATGCCACCATGGGTTATAATTTTTCATCCAACCGATTTACCACTACCACTTCCCAGAGAATTGTTGACAATGGCACCCTCCTGACGGGTACCAATTCAGTGGAGCAGCAATTCAATGGAAACGGAATGAATATTGGAATCGGCATCCAAATATTCCTGCGAAAGAGGTCTGAATAAAAAAAGTCCTCTCACGAGGACTTTTCCTGTAAATCTCAAAAGCAATTATTTATTCATCATCTGCTTGGCCTCAATGCTAAGAGTAGCATGGGGAACAGCGCGCAGGCGGGCTTTGTCAATCAACTTACCCGTTACGCGGCAGATACCATAGGTCTTATTCTCGATTCTCATGATAGCTTTTTCCAGGTGATCGATGAACTGGATCTGGCGGCTGGCCATCTGGCTCAGTTGCTCACGCTCCATGCTCATACTTCCGTCTTCCATGGTCATGTAACGTCCATCTTCCATATCTCCTTCGTCTTTCCTGGTGATCAATCCCTGTAAATAGGCCAGTTCTTTTTTGGCTGTCTCCAGTTTCTTCATGATCAGCTCTCTAAACTCTGTCAAATCCGCATCTGAATATCTCATTGTAGGGCCGGTGTTTATCTGGTTATGGGTATCTAAAACTGACTTGGTAAAATCAGGATTATATTTCACTGATTTGGTAGTGGATGTTTTTGGAATCACCACCTTGGTTGGCTTAGGCGGATCTTTTTTCACTACAGGTTTTTCCAGCGGTTTGATGGCTGGTTTCACTTCCTGGTGGGTAGGCGCAGCCACCACCGGCTTTTTAACGGGTTCCTCTTTTTTAGGTTGTGCTTTTTTGGGCAGCTCCTGCTTTTTAAGAGGTTCCTGTTTTTTTGGAGGTTCCTGCTTTTTGGGTGCTTCCTGTTTTTTAGCCGGGAGAGCCCTGGCAGGTGCTGATTTTTTAACCGGGGTAGATGTTTTCTTCACAGGTACTTGCTTTTTAACCGGCTTCGGAGCCGGTTTGGTTGTTTTTTTTGGAGGCGGAGCCGCTTTTTTTACAGCCTTTTTAGGCGCAGCTTTCTTAGGAGCCGGTTTGGCAGCAGCTTTTTTGGCAGCCGGTTTACCGCCTTTCGTTGGCGCTTTTTTTACCGGTTTAGCTGACTTTGCAGCTTTGCTACCCGATGACCGGGCAGTTTTGGGTGCTTGCTTTTTTGTAGCCATACAATTTTTACCCCTTTTTTAAAACGATGACCTTCAATGGATTGTCATTGACTTCTATTTCAATGCCACCGTCAATGTCTGTTGTGAGCTCCAGCTTGTCTGCCAGAATTTCGCCGCAAATATAGGCATTATACTTAGCCAAAGATTGACTGATACCATTATTGGCAGCCACCAGCACCTCAATCCGGTCTGTCAGCTCAAATCCACTATCCTTCCGGATCTTCTGGATCCGGTTCACAAATTCGCGGGCATCACCTTCCTGCACCAGTTCAGGGGTAACATTGATATCCAATGCTACGGTCAAACTCCCCTTATTGGCCACTGTCCAACCCGGAATATCTTCGCTGCTGATCTCTACTTCACTGAGTGTCAACTCAACAAACTCATCGTTAACGGGAATTGAATATCTGCCTTCTTTTTCAAATAAAGAAATATCATGTTGTGAAAAACCGGCAAGCGCGTTGGTTACCGCTTTCATTTTGGGTCCAAGCTTTTTGCCCAGGGCCTGGAAATTGGGGCGGATCTTCTTTTTGATAAACCCTTCGGTTTCTGTGAGGTAAGAAACTTCCTTCACATTCACTTCCGCTTTCACCAGGTGTTCCACCAGCCTTAGCTGTTTTTCCATGGCTGGATTCAATACGGGTATCAATAGTTTCTGGAGCGGCTGCCTTACCCGGATATTCACTTTCTTGCGAAGTGAGAGCACGAGCGAACAGGCATCCTGGGCCAGGCGCATTCTTTCTTCCAGCAATTCATCAACCAGTTCCTCTTTTGCTTCGGGGAAGCGAGCATGATGAACGGAAGCCACCGTATATCTTTTGGTTACCGCATTCAGATTATTAAACAGTTCATCGCTGAAGAAGGGAGAAACCGGCGCCATCAGCAGGGTCACAGTTTCAATACATTCATAAAGCGTTTGGTAAGCAGCGATCTTATCCTGTTCATCACCACCCGGTGCATCCTGGTTGCGGCGGGCAGGTTTCCAGAACCTCCTCCGGCATAAGCGCACATACCAGTTGCTGAGGTGCTCGTCCACAAAATCCTCTACCAGCCTTCCTGCCTGCGTGGGCTCATAATCATCAAAAGCTGCGGTAACTTTTTTTACAAGTGTCTGTAGTGAAGAAAGGATCCACCTGTCGATTTCGGGTCGGTCCTTCACAGGAATATAGGCTTCCTTGAACTGGAAACCATCCACGTTGGCATACAGGGCAAAAAACTGGTAGGTATTATATAAGGTGCCAAAAAATTTACGCTGTACCTCGCGGATGCCATCAAGATCGAATTTGAGATTGTCCCAAGGCGAGGCATTGGTGATGAGATACCAGCGTGTGGCATCAGCGCCAAAATCATCGATGGTCTGGAAAGGATCCACCACGTTGCCCAGGCGTTTGCTCATCTTATTGCCATTCTTATCCAGCACCAGCCCGTTGGACACAACAGTTTTATAGGCCACATCATCAAAGAGCATTACAGCCAGTGCATGAAGTGTATAGAACCAGCCGCGGGTCTGGTCAACACCTTCGGCAATAAAATTCGCGGGGAATGATTCTTTGAATTTTTCTTTGTTCTCGAATGGAAAATGCCATTGCGCATAAGGCATGGCGCCGCTGTCGAACCATACATCAATCAGGTCGGGTTCGCGCTTCATGGGTTTACCCGATGGTGATACCAACACTACTTCATCCACGTAGGGTTTGTGGAGGTCGAGAATGCCATCGTGCAAATAATTTTTATTGACATCACCGCCTAAAACCTCGCTGGCTTTTTTGATTTCCTGGTTCAGCTCACTGATGGAACCGATGCAGATCTCTTCGCTTCCGTCTTCGGTGCGCCACACGGGTAAAGGTGTGCCCCAGTAACGGCTCCGGCTCAGGTTCCAGTCCACCATGTTCTCCAGCCAGTTGCCAAACCTTCCCGTACCGGTTGATTCAGGTTTCCAGCGGATGGTCTTATTGAGTTCAACCATACGGTCACGCTTAGCCGTAGTTTTAATAAACCAGGCATCCAGCGGGTAATAAACCACGGGTTTATCGGTGCGCCAGCAGTGCGGGTAACTGTGTTCGTATTTTTCAACCTTGAAGGCCCTGTTTTCTTTTTTCAGTTTTACGGAGATGTCAACATTCACATCAACGTAACCTTCCTGGCTTTTATAGTCTTTGATGTAGCGCCCTGAGAACTCTCCCAGTCCATCCACGAATTTTCCTTCGCGGTCAACCAGGGTGAGGATGCCGATATTGTATTTTTTGCCTACGCGGAAGTCGTCCGCACCAAAAGCAGGAGCCGTATGAACGATACCGGTACCATCTTCTGTGGTTACGAAATCTCCGAGCAGGATCTTCCAGGGCTCGGCGCCGGGTGTAATTTCCCTTACCGCATCAATTGAGTTGGCAGCAGCCTTGATCAATGGCTCATAAGACATCCCTTCAAGGTCCTTCCCTTTGAATTCGCACAGGATCTTCCAGGGTAATAATTTTTGTTCGGCCGAATAACCTTCGAAATCGCCATTCTCTCCTTCTGGTTTAAAATATTTTCCAAGGAGTGCTTTCGCCAGTATCACGTGTTGAGGCACATGAGTATAGGGATTGAAGGTCTGTACCAGCACATAATCAATATTTGGTCCCACTGTCAATCCCAGGTTGGAAGGAAGTGTCCAGGGTGTGGTAGTCCATGCAAGGAAAAAAACTTCACCACCCTCCTGCTGCACTTCAGCGATGGAATTTATTGATGAAAGACCAGGTGCCACAGGCGCTGCTTTGAACATCGCCACCACGCTGGTATCTTTTACATTCCTGTAAGTGCCAGGCTGGTTGAGTTCATGAGAACTCAGGCCGGTTCCCGCCGCTGGTGAGTAAGGCTGGATGGAAACACTTTTATAAAGCAGGCCTTTATTATATAATTCCTTCAGGCACCACCAGAGTGTTTCAATGTATTCATTTTTAAAGGTGATGTAAGGATCTTTCAAATCAACCCAGTAACCCATGCGGGTGGTGAGTTCATCCCATTTATCCTTGTAACGCAGAACCGCCTCGCGGCATTTCTGGTTGTACTCGGCCACACTGATTTTTTTGCCGATATCTTCCTTGGTAATGCCCAGTTCTTTTTCAACACCCAGTTCAATAGGCAGTCCGTGCGTGTCCCAGCCACCCTTGCGTTCCACTTTGAAACCTTTCATGGTTTTGTAACGGCATACCAGGTCTTTCAGTGAGCGGGAGATCACATGGTGAATGCCTGGCATTCCATTGGCACTGGGAGGGCCTTCATAAAACACAAATGGCTCTGCTCCTTCCCTGAGTGAAACACTTTTCTCAAAGGCCTGCTCCTTCCTCCATCGCTCGAGAATTTCCTTTTCGATCGCGGGAAGTTGTAACTGCTTGAATTCTTTATACCGGTTGGCCATAATGGGCTGCTGTACTGGGTTTTAAAATGTGGGCAAAGGTACGGAAAACTAGCTGCTAGCTTCTAGCTACTAGCTGCGAGTTAGCGTCTCCACCTCAAACTTTACATTTACCATCCCGGTATTCCTGCTTACGCTGAAACCTCAACTGACACAGCGAGTTTGACTTTTCACGGTTCACGATTCACTTCTCACGTTTGCCCACTGCCATAGGGTTGTCAGTAGGCCAAAATAGTTTTACGGAAATTTGAACCATGGCCGAACCACTGAAGAATATTTATAACCCTCATTTTTTTGAACAACTGACTGCCAGCATCAGGGCCGTGATCCCATCTTTCCGTCAACAATATTTCCTGAACCAGGTTTTTGACCGCCACTGGGAAAGCAAGGAACTCAAACAAAGGGTCCGCCATATTGCAGAAAGCCTTAATGAACATTTACCCGGGAATTTTAAACAACAGGCCAGCCTGGTTTTGAAGATCATAGAACAATTGAAGAAAGAAGGAAAAAAAGGCGGTTTTGAATACATGATCTTTCCCGACTGGATCGAATTGCATGGATTGCAGCACCTGGAAACATCTCTGAAAACCATGGAAAAGGTTACGGAGTTCATCAGTTGTGAATTTGCCATCAGGCCTTTTCTTTTGAAATACCCTGATGAAGTAATAAACAGGATGATTGCCCTCAGCCAACATCCCCATCCACACGTGCGAAGATTTGCCTCTGAAGGTTGCCGCCCGCGACTACCATGGGGACAGGCCATCCCTTCACTGAAAAAAGATCCCTCGCCTGTTCTGCCCATCCTGCAGAAACTGAAAAACGATCCTTCTCTTTTTGTAAGGAAATCAGTTGCCAACCATCTCAATGATATTTCCAAAGACCACCCGGATATCGTGATCAACCTGGTAAAAAAATGGAAGGGCATAAGTGCTGAAACGGATTGGATCATCAGGCACGGCTGCAGGGGATTGCTAAAAAAAGCGCATACGGAGGCTTATGCTTTGTTCGATCTGAAAAACGGAGCGAATTGCCGCGTAGAGCAATTCAGCCTCAAACAAAAAAGAATCTCCATTGGAGATAAGCTGATGTTTTCATTTCAACTGGTGAATACAGCAAAAAAAGAAACACCGCTGCGGCTGGAATACATGGTTCATTACCGCAAAGCAGGCGGACAATCAACAGGGAAAATATTCCAGTTGACCGAAAAGAAATTCCAGCCCGGCCAGGTTTATTCTTTCAAAAAGCAGCAAAGCTTCCAGGACTTCACCACAAGAAAACATTACCCGGGAAAACATAAGATCAGTTTACTGGTGAATGGAAAAGAAATGGTTCATGAAGAATTCATGCTAACCAGCTAAAATTTTCTGGTGCAATGACAGGTTCGGAATATTTTTACCGGCATGCAGGTAAACGGTAAAGCTTACAGAACCATCTGGGTCCATCCATCAAACCAAAAGGTAATCCAGGTGATCGACCAGCGGGATCTCCCTCATTTTTTCAGGATCGCTGACATCAGCACGGTTTCAGAAATGGTATCAGCCATCAGTGATATGACGGTTCGCGGGGCGGGACTCATTGGCGCGGCTGCAGGGTATGGCATGTACCTGGCTGCCCTGGAAGCTTCAGAGCAAAATTCATTTGATGAACATTTGAAAGAATGTGCGAACCGCCTGGTGAAAAGCCGCCCGACTGCCGTAAACCTGAGCTGGGCGGTGACCACGCAACTCATGACCATTGCGAAAGAAAAAAATATAGAAGAAAAGATCAGTATAGCGCTTCAGACAGCAAATAAAATCGCGGATGGGGATGCAGAGGCCTGCATGCAGATAGGAAGGCATGGCGTGAGCATCATTGAAAAAATATCAAAAGAAAAAAATGGCGCGGTTGTCAATA
>CAYWSQ010000004.1:0-36826 GCA_964460925.1 uncultured Flavisolibacter sp.
TGATATCTATAGAAGTTAAGAGTTGATCTGACAAATTTCAACCGTTCCAGTCCCACAGCCTCCGACTTTGAAATTTCGACTTTGAACTACCAGCTTACACTAAAGCTTCGGCTGGCAAAGCCGACTACTGACTACCATTCCTAAAAATTTCATTCCTTTTAGCTTTTATCAATTTGTGTGCAGTGCCTGATTGGCTACTTTTACATAAACAAACACACCCTGAGGAAATTCCTTAAAATATTCCTTCGAGTTTTCCTGGCGATCTTCCTGCTGCTCCTGCTGGCCTGGGGTTTCCTGCAAACCAGCACGGGACAGAACTGGCTCGCGCGACAGATCACCAAAAAACTTTCCCGCGACCTGCAGACCCGCATCAGCATTGACCATGTGAGTGTGGGACTTTTCAATTTCAACAAAATGGACCTCAACGGGGTGCTGGTGGAAGACCAGGAAAAAGATACCCTGCTCTACGCAGGTACTTTCCAGGTGCGGATCACCGACTGGTTCTTTTTCAAGGACAAGGCTGAACTCAAATACATTGGATTGGAGAACGCGATAATCAACCTCAACCGCAACGACTCCACCTGGAACTATGCCTTTCTCGAATCTTATTTTGCTTCCTCACCCGGCACTACCAAAAAAAAGAACGCGGGTATTGAATTCGACCTGAAGAAAGTAGTGATGAAAAACGTCCAGTTCAACATGATTGACGGATGGGTGGGCAGTGATATGAGAGTGAAGGTGAAGGGCCTTGATATGGACGCAAAATCCATCACCATCACCAGTAAAACCGTTGATGTATCGAGCCTCGTGCTGGACGATCCCTATTTTTCCATGCTCACCTATACCGGGCGGCGTCCTCCCCTGCCCCCTGCCCCGGTGGCAGCGGCAAAACCAAAAACCGAACAGGAATGGAAAGTATTCTTCGGTAATGTGAAGATCAACAACGGAAGGTTCCGTAACGACCGCGATAATTTTGAAACCCCTCTCGCTTATTTTGATGGCAGGCATCTTGATTTCAGCAGGATCACCGGTTCGCTGAATAATATCGGCTGGACCCGCGATACGATCTCCGGCAATATTGACCTTTCGGCCAAAGAAAGAAGCGGGCTTGAAGTAAAAGCACTGCGTGCTAAAACCATCTTCCATCCGCAGGCCATGATCTTTGATGACCTCTACCTGCAAACCAACAATAGCGTGCTGGGTGATTATTTCGCCATGAGGTATGATAAGCTTTCGGATATGAATAGTTTCATCCGCAAAGTGGTGATGGAAGCAAATTTTGACAGGGCTACCATCTCCAGTGATGATATTGCCTTCTTTGCGCCGGAAGTAAGATCATGGAACCGCAACATCCGCATCAACGGCGACGCAAAAGGAACCGTGGATGCCATTGCTTCAAAAGACCTGGAAGTCTGGGCCGGCAACGACACCTATATACATGGTGCGGTGAGCCTGGTGGGTCTGCCCAATATCAATGAAACCCTGATCAATATAGAGGCGCAGGACCTGAGAACCACCTACCGCGATGCCGCCAGTTTTATCCCGGCCATCCGCAAAATCACTACGCCTGACCTGGCCAAACTTTCCTACCTCAGGTTTCGCGGAAGCTATACGGGTTTCATTAATGATTTTGTTACGTATGGTACGCTTCAGACCAACCTGGGAACATTGCAAACAGACCTGAACATGAAGTTCCCCCGCAATGGTGAACCCAGTTATTCAGGCAGCTTTTCAACTGACGGTTTCCAGTTGGGCGCTTTTATCAACAACAGTGAACTGGGTGTGCTGGCCTTCAACGGAAAGATCAAAGGGAAGGGTTTTGAATGGAAGACCCTTGACATGGATATAGACGGTACGGTACGCAAAATCCATTATGGCGATTATACCTACCAGAACATCACTGCTAAAGGCAACCTGAGAAACCGTTTGTTCAACGGGGATTTTATCATGGATGATCCCAATGCGCAACTGTCCCTCCAGGGGCTGGTGGATTTCAGGAATGTAAAACCTCTTTTCAATGTAAAAGCGGATATTGGTTATGCCAACCTGAAAGCCCTGCAGATCACACCGGAAAATTTTGAGCTTGCTGGTAAGTTTGACCTTAACCTCGAAGCAACTTCGCTCTCCGACCTGCTGGGTTCCGCCCGCATTTATGATGCCTCCCTCACCAACGATGGCAAAAGACTGTCCTTCGATTCTCTTGTGGTATCATCATTTTATGAGAACGGCCTGAAGAGATTCAAAGCAATATCCAATGAGTTTGATGTGGATATCAGGGGTGATTTTGACCTAAAGGAACTGCCTGATGCCTTCACACTTTTCCTGAGCAGGTATTATCCATCCTATATCAGGGCACCGAGGAATGTAAAACCCCAGGTGTTTGAATTTGATATCACCACCGGTGTTGTTGAAGACTACCTGGGATTAATTGATAAAAGACTGAAAGGATTAAACAACAGTCATATCCAGGGTTCGCTCAATACCACTGCCAATACCATGACGGTGGATGCGGACATTCCACATTTCGCTTTTGACCAGTATGATTTCACCGATATCCAGTTAAAAGGCAGCGGCGATCTTTCCCAACTGATCCTTACCGGTGAAGTTTCCAATGCACAGGTGGGAGACAGTCTTTATTTTCCCCAGACCGCCTTCACGGTGAGGGCCAATAATGATGTTTCCGACATCATTCTCAATACCACTTCCAACCAGGTGATCAACCAGGCAAGCCTTTCCGCCCAGGTAAAAACATTCAGCGATGGGGCTACCATTGTTCTCAACCCATCCACTTTCATATTAAATGGAAAAACCTGGAATATTGAACAGGGCGGTGAATTGAATTTCAGGAAAAATACCGTGGTGCAGGGACAGGTGGTGCTCCGTGAATCCAACCAGGAGATCAGGTTATGGACGGCACCGGACGATATAGGAAATTATAACAACCTGCATGTAGCCTGGACCAATATCAACCTCGGTGATATCTCACCGCTGATAACAAAAATGTACCGCTTCGAAGGACTGGTTTCGGGAGAAGCAAAGATTGAAGACCCCACGGACCGGCTGCGTGTTTCGGGCACCTTCAAGGCTTCTGAGTTGAGAGTGGACAATGATTCGATTGGTGGCTTCAGGGGACCGATCGGTTATGACAACCGCACCGGGTTGTTTACAGCAAAGGGTAGTAATACAGATCCTGAACACCGGGTAGAAGTGGATGTAGCCATGGATTTTAAAGACAGCGCAGATACCTTCCGCGACAGGGTGAATGCGAAGTTCACCAACTTCCAGCTCAAATACCTGAACCGCTTCCTGGGAAGCCTGTTCTCAGAGATAGATGGTTATGTTACCGGCAACTTTGATTTGCTGGGTGAAGGTTCTGACCGTGATTATATCGCGAAAGCAAAACTCAGCAAGGCCAGCTTCCTCGTGAATTTCACCCAGGTGAAATACTGGGTGGATGATACAGAATTTGAAATGCGCAAGGATATCATTGACCTTGATGGCATCCGTGTACGTGACCAGGACGGGCGAAGTGCGCTTGTTACGGGTTTCATCAGGCACAGGGGTTTCAGGGATATGTATTATGATATCAAGGTGGAAACTGAATCGGACAGGATGCAGTTGATCAACACCAATGAAATTCATAACCAGCAATTTTATGGAAAGGCCTGGGGTGGCGGCACATTTGTATTACTTGGTCCGCAGGAAGACATGCTGATGGATATCAATATCCGCGCTTCCACTGAAGATGATTCTTACATCACCCTCCCTCCTGCCGAAACAAGAACCAGCGGCCAGGCAGGATTTATGGTGGAAAGAAAATATGGTAGGGAAATGACTCCAGGCTCCGTGGGACTTGCTTCCAATCTTCACTATGATGTTCGCCTTGCAGCCAACCCACGTGTGCAGGTAGAAGTGGTGCTTGATGAACTGACACGTGATGCCATCCGCGGCAGGGGCAGCGGCAATCTCCAGATCATTTCAGGTACTTCGGAACCATTGACCATCCAAGGCCGTTACAGTATTGATGGTGGTGATTATGCCTATTCTTTCCAGTCATTATTAAAACGCCCATTCAAGCTGAGAGGCGGTGCCAATAACTTCATCCAGTGGGATGGAGATCCTTATGAAGCCACTGTAAATATCGATGCCATTTATACGGCAGAAGATGTGAGCTTTGCTCCCCTTGCAGGAACGGTGTTCAACAGTGATTTTGCTTCGCAGAGGGATGATGTGAATGTAAAAGCCAAACTCACCGGGAATTTGTTCCAGCCAAATTTTAATTTCAATCTTGAATTTCCGCAGAACGATCCAAAATATTCATCACCTGAATTTCAACTGGCCGTTCAGCAGATCGAGAATAACCAGAATGAATTATACAAGCAGGTGACCTACCTGATTGTATTCAACAGCTTCGCGCCATTTGAAAATACCATCAATACAACCGGTATCAATCCATTTGGAGAATTTACCTACAACACGCTTTCAGGATTATTGTTCGGCAAGATCAATGAACAACTCAACAAGATCCTTTCCGGCATCCTGCAAAACAACAACGCTACGCTTTTGTTCACCGGGTCTTTATACAACAGCAATGTATTTGACCAGAATGCAAGAGGAGAATTCCGTTTGCCTAACCAAAGCCTGGTGAACCTGGGTGTGGGCCTGCCCCTCTTTAAGGACAGGGCTCATTTCACGATTGGCGCCACGCTTGATGTGCCACTGGGCTCTGACTTCCAGCAGAGTGTCCGCCTGTTCCCCGATGTGACCCTCGAACTGCTTGTCAATAAATCAGGGTCTGTAAAAGCCACTTTCTTTTACCGGAAAAATATTGACTTCCTTACGGGCACGGGAACCAGCGCCACGTCTACCGTACCACGCCGTTATGGTGCCAGCCTTGGTTATGGGAAGGAATTTGACAACCTCGGCGAACTGTTTCGCAGAAATAAAAAACCGGCAAGGGATACCCTGCCGGCCCAGGCGACCGATTCAACCGGCCGCAATTAGTCTTTTAAAAACTCATGACCCATTTTATCGCGCTTGGTCTGCAGGTATTTTTCATTATGCCTGTTGGGTTCAACGCGGAGTGAAATATTTTCAACGATCTCCAGCCCGTAGCCGATCAGTCCAACCCGTTTTTTTGGATTGTTGGTCAGCAAACGAAGTTTGGTCACTCCAAGATGCCTCAGTATCTGGGCGCCCACACCATAATCACGCTGGTCCATCTGGAAACCAAGGTGCAGGTTGGCTTCCACCGTATCCATTCCGTCTTCCTGCAAACGGTAAGCTTTTAATTTATTGAGCAGTCCAATGCCCCTGCCCTCTTGGTTCATGTAAAGGATCACGCCCGTGCCCTCCTGCTCCACCATTTCCATGGCTTTCTGCAACTGTTCGCCGCAATCGCATCTCATGGAAGAAAGGATGTCGCCTGTAAAACAGGAAGAATGTACCCGCACCATCACCGGGTCACCAGGATTCCAGGAACCTTTGATCAGCGCCAGGTGTTCGTTGCTGGAGTTTTTTTCCTGGAAGGCCACGAGTTTGAAATGCCCAAATTTGGTAGGCATGTCCACCCTCACAATTTCTTCTATCAGTGAATCGCGCTTGATGCGGTATTCGATCAGGTCTTTGATGGAGATGATTTTGAAATCAAATTTTTTGGCAATCTCCTTCAATTCGGGAAGCCGGGCCATGCTGCCATCGTCGTTCATGATCTCCACCAGCACCCCGCTGTAAGGTGGGTCAAAACCCGCCAGCCTTGCCAGGTCGGCTGCGGCTTCCGTATGCCCGGCCCTTCTGAGCACCCCGCCTTTTTTTGCACGCAGCGGGAATATATGCCCGGGTTTACCCAGGTCTTCTGGTTTGGTCTCGGGATTTATGAGGGCCATTATGGTGCGGGAGCGGTCCTGTGCAGAAATACCCGTTGTACATCCATGTCCCAGCAGGTCTACCGAAACGGTAAAGGCGGTCTCGTGGAGCGCCGTATTATTATTGACCATCAGCTCCAGTCCCAGGGCCTCGCATCTTTCTTCGGGAAGGGCCACGCAGATCAGGCCGCGCCCGTGTTTGCTCATAAAATTGATCACCTCCGGGGTGGCATTACCCGAGGCTGTAATAAAATCACCCTCATTCTCACGGTCCTCATCATCCACCACGATCACCAGTTTGCCGGCCTTGATATCTTCAATCGCACTTTCTATGGAATCCAGCATGAAATTTTTTTTACAAAATTAAGCACTATACCCTGCAATGTATATACGTATAAATTTCAGAGGCGTTAAATGCAGCAGGGACAGGCTTTACATGGTCTTTGATTTGGTCACACAATGTTAATATTTGCCTATTTTTGCTAAGCTTTTTATCCCTTTCTTTGCAGCGAAAACAACAATCTACATATGCTTAAGAGAATCTTGTGCCTGCTGACAGTATGCATGTTAGCTTCCACTTTCGTTTTTTCACAAGTAACCACAAGTAGCCTCACCGGAACGGTAAAAGATGCTTCAGGAGAGAACCTCGCCGGGGCTTCCATCACTGCCACACACACTCCTTCAGGAACAAAGTATTCAACGGTAAGCCAGCAAAATGGCCAGTTTACCATCCTGAACATGAGGGTAGGCGGACCTTACCTGGTTGAGATCACTTTTGTGGGAAATGAGACCCTGAAATTTGATGACATCTACCTGAAACTGGGTGAAGGATTTGTGCTGGATGCCAATATGCGCAAGAGCGATGCTACCATGGAGAATGTGGTGATCACCACGCAAAACCGCAATACCATCCTGAATGCCAACCGCACCGGCGCGGTAACCAACATTACCAGCCGTGAACTGCAGCGCCTTCCCAGCATCACCAGGAGCATCAACGATTTTACCCGTCTTACGCCCCAGGCCAACGGAACTTCCATTGGTGGTGGTAACTACCGTCAGAACTATATCACGGTTGACGGATCTGATTTCAACAACACCTTCGGTATCGGAAGCAACCTGCCAGCCGGTGGTTCTCCCATTTCCCTTGATGCCCTTGATGAAGTATCAGTGAATGTAACTCCTTATGATATCCGCCAGTCGGGTTTCATCGGCAGTGCCGTAAATGCTGTAACCCGTTCCGGTACCAACCGTTTCCAGGGTTCTGTTTATCGTTACTGGAGATCTGAAAAACAGCAGGGTGATGAAGTGAGTGGCGTAAAATTCACACGTCCTCCGTTCGAGTTTGAACAATATGGCGCCCGCCTCGGTGGACCAATCATCCCCAACAAATTATTCTTCTTTATCAACTACGAAACCGAGAACCAGCCTAAAGTGGTTCAGTCAAGGTTCGCTTCAAGGCCAGGCGCTGCTTTCGGATCTGCCCCGAACATTGCCCGTCCTACTGCGGCTGACCTGGACATGATCAGCAATTACCTGAGGACCAATTATGGTTACGAGACCGGTCCATATGATAATTACAGCACAGAAATTGAAAGAACCAAACTGCTTGCCCGTATCGACTGGAACATCAGCGACAAGCACCGTTTCAACATCCGTTACAACCAGGTGGAAGGCGGTGAACCCAATCCTCCTTCCACTTCAACTGGAGGTACAGGATTTACGGTTCCTTCCGGACAAACAAGGAATGACATCAATTCCATGTGGTTCAAGAATTCCAACTACTTCCAGGGAGCGAATTTTTATTCACTCGCTGCCGAACTGAACTCTGTTCTTTCCAGCAACCTGGCCAACACTTTCCGCGGTACCTATACCAACCAGGATGACTCAAGGGAATCCGACAGCCAGGATTTTCCATTTGTTGACATCATGAAGGATGGCCAGAACTATACTTCCTTCGGTTATGAATTATTCTCCAAAGGAAACCTCAGGAAGGTGAAGACCTATTCTTTCGTAAACAACCTTACTTATACCAAAGGAATTCACACTGCTACCCTGGGTGCTCAGTTTGACCATTCCACAACGGTGAACGGCTTCCAGCGTTTTGCTACCAGCTATTACCGTTTCAATTCCTGGGATGATTTCGTGAATGGTGAAAATCCTAATGATTTCGCCCTCACTTATTCCCTGTTACCAGGATTTGCACAGGCTTTCCCAAGTTTCAAATTCGCCCAGCTCTCATTATATGCACAGGATGAAATGGCGCTGACCGACAGGTTCAGGCTTACTGCCGGACTGCGTGTTGACATGCCAAGCTATCCTGATGTAACCGAGATCAGGGAGCATCCGCTGGTATCCGGACTTACTTTCGCCGGCGGACAGAAACTCAATACAGGAAACCTTCCTAAAACCACACCATTGTGGTCTCCAAGAGTTGGTTTCAACTGGGATGTAAATGGTGACCGCTCCTTCCAGGTTCGCGGTGGATCAGGCATCTTCACCGGCCGTGTTCCATTTGTATGGATCGTAAGCCAGTCAGGTGATGCCGGTCTTCTCCAGGTTACCCAAAGCTGGAACGGACTTTCCAACACACCTGGTCCTTTCAATCCAAACCCACGCGCTTACCTGCCTGCCACTGTACCAACACCTGGCAGCGTGGTACCAAGTGCCATCACTGCGCTTTCAGAAGATTTCAAATTCCCACAGACCTGGAAGTCCAGCCTGGGTATGGATAAACGTTTACCCGGCAACATGGTGCTGACTATTGAAGCGATCTTCAATAAGGATCTGAATACTGCCATGTTCAGGAATGCCAACCTGGTTGAAGGTGAAAACCTCAACATCGCAGGTTATCCTGATAACAGGCCAATGTATCCTGCTGCAGTAAGGGACCGTTTCCTGAACCCGCTTACCAGCGCTACTTACAATGCCACTACCAATCCTAACCCAAGCACACCGGTTCCAAATGGTGATGCCAGGGGTACGCAGGCTTTCAACGCTATCGTAATGGATAATGGCACTAAAGGTTATTATTTCTCATTCACTACCAAACTGGAAAAACAATTCAGCCGTGGCTGGTTTGCTTCAATAGCTTACACCAAATCCATTGCTGAGAACCTGTTTGATGGTGGTGGTGACCAGCCGCTTTCTGCATGGCAAGGCACTCCAACATTCAGGAGCCCCAACAACCCTGGACTGGGTACTGCAGGTTTCGTGGTGCCTGACCGTATTGTGGGAGCCATCTCCTACAGGAAAGAATACCTGAAACACCTTGGAACAACCATCTCAATTTTTTACGAAGGTTCATCCCAGGGCAGATTCAGCTATACTTACCAGTCTGACTTCAACAGGGATGGTGTTACAGGTAATGACCTGATCTACATTCCAAGAGATCCTTCAGAGATCACTTTTGTTGACAGGCCGGCTTCCGCTGCAACCGGTGGTGTTGCCTATACTGCTGCGCAGCAAAGCGCACTGTTCTTCCAGTACATCGACCAGGATAAATACCTGAGAGACCGCAAAGGAAAATATGCTGAAAGAAATGGAGCAAGGCTTCCATGGAGAAACCAGTTTGACCTGAAAGTGATCCAGGATGTATTTATGAACATCGGCAGAAACAGGAACTCCCTGCAATTCACTCTTGACATCTTCAACTTTGGTAACCTGATCGATTCTGACTGGGGCAAACTGAAGACTGTGAATGCACCTGCACTCCTGGTACCTCAATCGGTTAGCACAACTGCCAGGCCAACATTCTGGCTGCAGACCGACAGGAACCATCCTGTAACCGAAAGCTTCAGGGATAATGTGAGCATCTTCTCTACTTATTACATGCAGTTTGGTCTGAGATACAATTTCAACTAAGTAGATTTTCTTCAAAATAGAAACCCCGGGATCTCCCGGGGTTTTTTTATGGTGGAAGTCCATAGACCATGGACCATGGACCATGGTTAACATCTCTTATTCGGATAATCTGAGGAAGTCCAACCAGTGATGAATGCTCAATGGACTATCGACTATCGACTATGGACTTCTTTCCCAAACGCCCACAACAAAAATCCCGGCATTGCCTTTCCCCAGGTAGCTACATCATGCTTCCCATCTTCAAAATTGATATAGTGCAGGTCTTTCTGCCGGTCGTAACCTTTCTTCTCCAGTTCTTCCAACAGGTCAAGCGTATCATCTATTGAATCGATGATACCGTTATGATTCCTGTCGGCGGTTTCATCCTGCGATCCTGTTGTAAAATAAAAACGCAGGCCGGGTTCGTATTTACCTATTCGTACCAGGTGATGCATGATGCGGTCGGTGGCATCATTATAATCATCTTCCAGGCTTTTGCTTCTCCACCAGAGTGAACCGGAAAAAACCCCGGCCGTGGTAAACTCTCCCGGGTGGTGCCAGGTAATGTCTATGGCTGTGAGTCCGCCCAATGAAAAACCCGCAAATGCTTTGTTCCTGAATTGATCAATGGCAAACCCGGAGTGAATGAATGGAAGCAGTTCTTCCAGAATAAAATTTTTGTAAGCTTCGGCTTTTGATCCCCTGTTCTCATAGTCGGGCATGGATGCCGTACCATACTCCAGCTTTCTTTCCTTGCCGGCATGAATGCCAGCGCAAAGCAGGGGTTGAATCTGGCCCGAGCCGATCAACTGGTCAAGCATCGGGGCAAAGGGCATCTCATCAAGATTTTGTCCATCATTCACCAGCAGCAGCGAAAGCTGGTCGGGTGGTGTATTCTTTGGGAGGTAAAAATCAACAATCACATAACGCTTCAAAAACCTGGAGGCAATGGCTCTTTGTTCCACTACCAGGTTCTGTAAATCTTCAATCAGCATGCGGTCAAAAATAATGGATTGTGCTTCATCAGAAATAAGCGGATTGATTTATATTGTACGGAAATGATGTAAAGGAATAAATGCATTACTGTTCCTTCATCTACCATTACCCATAAACCAGCAGCATGAAAAAAATAGGTGTACTATTCGGCAGGGAAAGAAGTTTCCCCATGGCTTTCATTGAAAGAGTTAACAGCAAGGGCATTGAAGGCATTACTGCGGAACCAGTAAAAATTGATAAGGCAAAGCAGGGCGATCCAAGCGGGTATGCCGTGATCATTGACCGCATCTCGCAGGACGTTCCTTTTTACCGCACCTGGCTCAAGAACGCAGCGCTTACCGGTACAGCAGTCATCAACAATCCTTTTTGGTGGAGTGCTGATGATAAATATTTCAACAACTGTCTCATGACCCAGGTGGATGTACCCATCCCTAAAACCGTGATACTGCCCTCTTACGAACTACCCACCGATACCACGAGTGAATCTTTTTCAAACCTTGCCTACCCGCTCGACTGGGAAGGCATATTTAATTATGTAGGTTTTCCCGCTTACATGAAACCCTATGCTGGCGGCGGTTGGAAGAATGTTTACCGTCTTGATAATATGGATGAATTCTACCAGAAGCATAAAGAGACCGAACAACTGGTGATGCTGCTGCAGGAAGAAATAGTATTTGAAGAATACTACCGCTGCTATTGCATCGGCCGCAAGCATGTGCGCATCATGCCTTATGACCCGCGTAATCCTCATCATCTCCGCTACCAGAGTGATTTCAAACCTACACCGGAAAAATTAAAAGAGATGGAAGACATCGTGCTGCGCATCAACCATTACCTGGGTTATGATTTCAACACGGTGGAACTGGCCCTGCGTGATGGTATTCCTTACGCCATTGATTTTGGTAACCCGGCACCGGATGCAGAACGTTCTGGCGTTGGTGAAGAAAATTTTGAATGGGTGGTGGAGACCGCCGCCAACTATGCCATTGAACAGGCACAAAAACATAAAGAAGGACAACTGAACCTGACCTGGGGTGAATTTGTAAAACGCAGCGCCTCAGGCCAGCCGCTTATCTGACAAAAACATATTGACTAATTCCATGCAAATCAGTTTCAAACATTTTACATTAGGTATAGAAGAAGAGTACATGGTGATCGACCCCCAAACCAGGGAATTGAAAAGCCATGAACAGAAGATCGTACAGGAAGGACAAAAAATCATCAAAGACAAGGTAAAGGCGGAGATGCACCAGGCCGTAGTGGAAGTTGGTACGGATATCTGCAACAACGTGGATGAAGCGCATAAGGATGTTTCTGTCTTGCGCAAGACCATTTCGGATATTGCTGACAGCCTGGGTTTTGCCATGGCAGCATCCGGCACCCATCCTTTCAGCCACTGGCAATCTCAACTGATCACTGACCATGTGCGTTATAACGAGATCGTAAATGAATTGCAGGAGGCAGCGCGCAGCAACCTCATTTTCGGTTTGCATGTGCACGTTGGAATGGAAACCCGCGAAATGGCCAATCATATTGCTAATTCAACGCGTTATTTCCTTCCGCATATTTATGCCCTGAGCACCAACTCTCCATTTTGGGAAGGCAGGCTGACAGGTTATAAATCTTTCCGAACCAAAGTATTCGACAAATTTCCACGGACAGGCATACCCGAAGTTTTCGAGAGCATCGAGTCTTACGACAATTATGTGAAGCTGCTCATGAAAACCAACTGTATCGACAATGCCAAAAAGATCTGGTGGGACCTCCGTGTTCATCCATTTTTCAACACCGTGGAATTCCGCATTTGCGATGTGCCGATGACGGTTGACGAAACTGTGGCCATCGCGGCCCTGTTCCAGGCCATCTGCGCCAAGATCTATAAACTTCGTGTACAGAACCAGAATTTCATCCAGTATTCACGTCACCTGATCAACGAAAATAAATGGCGCGCCAGCCGATATGGCATTGATGGACTGCTGGTGGATTTTGGTAAGGAAGAAGAGATCAATACCAGGTTCCTTATTTATGAATTGCTTGATTTTGTTGATGATGTGGTTGACGAACTGGGATCAAGGCACCGCCTGGATTATGTTCACAATATCCTGAAGGAAGGTACCGGTGCTGACCGCCAACTGGCTGTTTATGAAAAAACAAAAAACCTTGTTGATGTAGTGGACTATACACATGCTCACTTTCTGAAAGGCGTACAGGTCTGAAAAAACAGGGCGGAGCCGGGGAAAAACGTGGAATTTTGTAACTTGTATTCCTGTTTCTTTTGCTGATAGACTCTTGTTTGTAACTGCACTAACGGACAAATAATAAAATGGCGCGCATCTTCAACATATACTTCGAGTATGAGGGTATGGCATATAATGCCATGGTATCAGTGCGTGCCACACCTTTTTTTACTGAATATACCATCAGTGCAGGTGAAGAACTCATGCAACTGTTACCTGGCAATAAGATCGCTTCCAAAGGCCCCGACCATTATGTATTCCTCAATGCGGACAATGCAGGCAGTACAAAACTCATGGACAGTATTATCATGGCCCTAAGCAGGCATCTGCAGGCGGTTTAGGGCTGTTGGCTTTTGGCCATTGGCTGATAGCTTCCATTTTTATCAATAAAAAAATTAACCACGGCGGACACAGAGTGCACGGCGAAAGGCTGGAAATTGAGAAATGTCAAGCTACGATATGAAGCAATGGCCTTGGGCTAATGACCTTATTTCACCTCTAGCTCGCTGTGTTCGCCGTGCACGCCGTGGTTAACTACTCTAATGAAGTCACTAGCCATTGGCCAATAGCTTTCATTTTTATCATTAAAAAAATTAACCACGGCGGACACAGAGAGCACAGCGAGAGGTTGGGAGTTCAGAATGTTGGGATTTGGTATTGAGGGCTGTAGCCAATGGCTAATGGCCAATAGCCAATAGCCAACAGCTTCCCCCCTGTTCATCTTCAAAGTAAAATCCCTTACTTTGATCATAACATTTTTGATTATGAAAAAGCTCTTCCTGCTCATGATCCTTGCCTGCAGCCTGCAGGCCTTTACACAAAGCAGGCAGGATACCATTGAATGGCTGCAACGTTCCGCTTCCTTGTATGACCTGGAATTTTCAGGGGCTGAAGCCGACTCCATGATCAGCAACATCTTTGGCTGGAAAAGGAATTATGCGCGTATGCATCAGCGTTACCCGCAGAATTCCCTGGCCTACCCTTTCGCTTTCCAGCCAGCGCCTGCTGGTTTTGAGATCCCTTCAGGTCAGAAAAAGATCAACTGGAACATTCCTTCCGGCATATCCCTGCCACAGAATAAAAATGATCTGGCCTATTATTCCATACTCCAGCTCGCCTCGCTGGTAAAAAATAAAAAGATCAGTTCCGTCGCACTGACAGAATTTTTTCTCGATCGTCTTAAAAAATATGGTGATACGCTGCAGTCAGTCATCACCATTACCGAAGATCTCGCCCTGCAACAGGCCAGGCAGGCCGACGCGGAGATCAAAGCTGGAAAATACAGGGGCCCGCTGCACGGCATACCCTACGGGTTGAAAGATCTTTTCGCAGTGAAAGGCTATAAAACCACCTGGGGTTCCACTCCTTACATGGACCAGTCCATCGATGAAGATGCTTATGTGTACACCCAACTGAAAGAAGCAGGCGCTGTACTCTGCGCAAAACTTTCACTTGGTGCACTTGCATACAACAACAAATGGTTTGGCGGTGAAACTAAAAATCCATGGAATCTGCAGCAGGGTTCCAGCGGTTCATCAGCAGGATCAGCCGCATCAGTGGTTGCCGGCCTTTTACCATTTACGATCGGGACTGAAACACTTGGCTCAATTGTATCTCCTTCCACCCGGTGCGGCGCTACCGGTTTACGTCCGACTTTCGGAACAGTGAGCCGCAGCGGAGGTATGGTGCTGAGCTGGAGCATGGATAAGCCCGGGCCCATCTGCAGGAGCGCAGAAGATGATGCCATCGTATTTTATTATATCAAGGGAACCGATGGAAAAGATCCTGGCAGTGTGAATCATGCATTTAACTACGACCAGAAAAAAGATATCAGGAAACTGCGCATCGCTTATGCTGAAAATTATTTCAAACGTCTCAATAAGGATGCACTTGAGTGGAAGGTACTTGATGTGTACCGCTCCATGGGTGCAGAAGTGAAAGCTGTGGACTTCCCGGATTCCGCCATCTATCCTTACAACCTGGTAAGCCCCATTCTCTATTCCGAATCTGCCGCAGCTTTTGATGAACTCACCCGCAGCAACCGAGATGATTTGATTGAAAGGCAGGACAAGGACTTCTGGCCTAACTCGTTTCGTTCAGCGAGACTGATCCCGGCCGTTGAATACATCAATGCCAACCGCTACCGGTCCGAATTGTGCAAAGCCGTACAGGATTTTATGAAGAACTACGACGTGGTGATTGTTCCCACCTACGCGGGCAACCAGTTGAGCATTACCAATCTTACCGGCAACCCGGTTGTTTGCATGCCTATGGGCTTCAACCGGAATGGATGGCCGGTGAGCATCACCCTCCTCGGAAATCTGTATGATGAAGCATCCATACTGGAAGCAGCAAAAGCTTACCAGGACCGCACCGACCACCACAAAAAAAGACCACCCTTATTTCAATAATCCAGTTTCACCAATACAAACATGAAAAGAATTTCAAGCTACCTGCTATTGCTGCTGATCGTATTCTCTTCCTGCAATTCACAAATGGAAGCAGACCTCATCATTTTCAATGCAAAGATCTATACCGTTGATTCTGCTTTCAGCACAAAGGAAGCCATGGCGATAAAAGATGGTAAAATTCTGGCAACGGGAAGTACCGCCACCATTACCTCTCAATATACCGGCAAACAATCCGTGGATGCGAAAGGCAAATTCATCTACCCGGGTTTCATTGATGCGCATGCGCATTTTTACAGGTATGGGCTGGGACTGCAAACTGCAGATCTTACCGGCACAACAAGCTGGGAAGAAATTTTGGAACGCCTTGAGAAATTCGCGGCTGCCAATACCAATGGCTGGATCATTGGGAGAGGCTGGGACCAGAATGACTGGAATGTAAAAGAATTTCCGTCAAGAGAATTACTGGACCAGAAGTTTCCTGACCGTCCCGTTTACCTGGTAAGGGTTGATGGCCACGCTGCCATTGCCAACCAGAAAGCCCTGGAACTTGCAGAAGTGCAGCCAGGAACCAGCGTCACAGGTGGTACTATTGAAACCCGTAACGGGCAGCTAACCGGTTTGCTCATCGACAATGGCA
Organism: uncultured Flavisolibacter sp.; assembly: GCA_964460925.1. Classification (GTDB taxonomy): domain Bacteria; phylum Bacteroidota; class Bacteroidia; order Chitinophagales; family Chitinophagaceae; genus Flavisolibacter. The sequence continues at coordinate 15,986 of CAYWSQ010000004.1, forward strand.
TGGATCTCGTTTCTTCAAAAATACCTGCCGCCACTCCTGAGCAGATCGCCAAATCACTGGAAGACGGGCAGGCCAATTGTTTCGCAGTGGGACTCACCACTGTAGATGACTGCGGCATAGATTATACAGAAGCCCTGTTCATGGACAGCCTTCACAAAAAAGGGATTCTCAAAATGAGGGTCTATGCCATGCTCAGTGACGCGAAAAGAAATTATGACTACCTCTTCAGCAAAGGAAAGATCAAAACAGATTTCCTGAATGTAAGATCATTCAAAGTATATGGTGATGGCGCCCTCGGTTCACGTGGTGCCTGCCTGCTGGAACCCTACAGCGACCGTGCCGGGTGGAAAGGTTTTTTATTGAGCGATCCTGCTCATTTTGATTCGGTGGCCCGCATCATTTATCAAAATGACATGCAGATGTGCACACATGCCATTGGTGATTCAGGTAACCGCACCATACTCAATATCTATGGCAAATACCTTAAAGAAAAGAACGATCGCCGCTGGCGAATCGAACATGCTCAGGTGGTAAATCAAAATGATTTTGACCTCTTTGGGCGATACAGTATTGTTCCGTCAGTTCAACCAACACATGCCACATCAGATATGTACTGGGCAGCCGACCGCCTGGGTTCGGAAAGAGTGAAAGGCGCTTATGCATTCAAACAACTGATGCAGCAAAACGGATGGGTGCCCCTGGGTACAGATTTCCCGGTGGAAGACATCTCTCCTTTCAAAACATTTCTTGCGGCTGTATTCAGGGTTGACAGCAAAGGTTTTCCTGCCGGCGGTTTCCAGCCGGAGAACGCACTTACCAGGCAGGAGGCCATCAGGGGCATGACCATCTGGGCTGCATATTCCAATTTTGAAGAAAAAGAAAAAGGTTCACTGGAGAAAGGCAAGTTCGCTGATTTCATTATTCTCGATAAAGACCTGATGACCATTGATGCTGCCGAGGTGCTGAACAATCCGGTACTCTCCACGTGGATCGGTGGGAATAAGGTATATGAGAAGAAATAGCATCTGTTAATCTTCCTGATCATAATCATCCGAAGATTATGATTATCCCCGGGCGCCTCGGTGAAATCCCTTAGCTTCCATTCTTTTAACAGCCGGCTGCTGCAGTGAAATTTGTAAGTTTGTCCATTCACTTTTTGATATGTTGAGAATCGCCATCCTGGATCTTTACGAAGGGCAGCCCAACCAGGGCATGCGTTGCATCAGGCAGATCATATCTGAATGGAGCAATGAATTTGCGCCCGGCACCGTATTCGATGAATTTGATGTAAGGCAGAAACTGGAGGTCCCGGATATGTCATACGACATCTATATTTCCTCAGGTGGCCCCGGCAGCCCGCTCGAATCCATCGGCAGCGAATGGGAAAAACAATATTTCAACTGGCTGCACGAAGTGGAAGAATGGAACAAGGACCTGCAGCGACCCAATAAAAAATTTGTTTTTTTTATCTGCCACTCTTTTCAACTGGTCTGCCGGCATTATGGAATTGGTGATGTTGGCAAACGCAGGTCAACGGCCTTCGGCGTATTTCCTGTACATGTAACATTAGATGGCCAGCAGGATCCTTTGTTTGCAGGATTGAAAGATCCGTTCTACGTGGTGGACAGCCGCGACTACCAGGTAACACTTCCCGACTGGGAAAAACTGAAAATGATTGGAGCTACCATTCTCTGTATCGAAAAATACCGACCGCATGTGCCCTATGCACAGGCTGTGATGGGCATCCGTTTCAATCATTACATGGCAGGTACACAATTTCATCCCGAAGCGGATGCGCCGGGTATGAGCATCCATTTGCAAACACCGGATAAAAAACAAACGGTGATCGAAAACCATGGTTATGATAAATGGGAAAGTATGGTGGAACAATTGAATGACCCGGATAAGATTATGTGGACCTACTCTCATATCCTGCCAAATTTTTTATCTATAGCTTCCAAACACCTCCACGGTCAGGTTCTTCAAGGTTGATCTCTTCATCTTTGTTTAATTGATTTTGTTACAGACTACCCTGTTAACGGAATCGGCTCATTAAGGCCAATAACCTCCTGTCAGGATTTAACTTTTTTTTAAATAATTACAATTTCTCATTATTTTCAGGTTAGACTGCTATCTCACTAACAATCTATTAAACCAAACTAGTATGAGAAAACTGCTTATTATGACTTGCCTCATAATGTACTCCTTATGCATTATGGCACAGGACAGATCTGTAACCGGTAGGATTACAGACGTTAAAACCAACACACCCCTTGCAGGTGTTACCGTGATGGTAAAAGGTACCGGCACCGGAACTCTAACAGGAACCGATGGAACATTCAGGATTTCCCTTCCACCAGATGCAAAGACCCTTGTTTTCTCATTTGTAGAATATGAAAGCCTCGAAGTAGAGATTGGTAGTAATTCTACATTCAATTTAGCAATGACTCCAACTGCCAGATCCATGTCTGAAGTTGTAGTGGTTGCGTATGGAAGCCAGAAAAGGGAATCTATTACCGGGTCTGTGGCCGTGATCAATTCTGAACAGCTAACAACAAGGCTGGCTACCAACATAACTCAGGCTCTTGCTGGAGCGGCTCCAGGTATCGCAGCCACATCGGGCAATGGACAGCCCGGAAGCAGTGCGGCCATCCGCATCCGTGGTTTTGGGTCGGTAAATGCCAGCAGCGCGCCTTTGTATGTTGTAGATGGTTTTCCATACGAAGGGTTTATCGGGGACCTGAATACAAATGATATCGAAAGTATTTCACTTCTGAAGGATGCATCTTCCACCGCATTGTATGGTGCACGGGCAGCCAATGGTGTGGTGGTGATCACCACCAAAAAAGGCAAACAGGGTTTACCCAGGGTAAACATTACCGCTTCGTCTGGCATTTCGCAGAGAGGTATTGCGGAATACAACCAGGTAGGAACATACGATTATTATCCTGTCATGTGGCAGGCATTGAAAAACAGCCTGATGTTTCCTGTAAGTGGAACCGGCTTATCTGAAGCTGCGGCTGCCCAGCAGGCATCCAACACAATTGCCAACCAGCTTATTTATAATCCATTCAATGTAGCAAATAGTGCCATTGTTGGTACTAATGGAAAACTCAATCCAAATGCCAGCCTGTTATATGATGATTTTGACTGGTTTGGTCCCATTGCAAATAATGGCAAACGAAATGAAACAGCGATGAATATTTCAGGAAGGAATGACCGCTCGGACTATTTTGTATCCTTCAATTATTTGAAAGATGAAGGCTTTGTTTTAAAATCGGATTACGAAAGAGTAAGCGCAAGGATCAACCTCAATACACAGGTTAAAGACTGGTTGCGTTCAGGTATCAACATGAGCGGAATATTTGTTACATCCAACCAGGCAAGTGCAGGGGATGGTAATGCTTCGAGCATAATCAACCCTTTCGTATTTGCAAGGGGTATTGGCCCGATCTATCCTATTCATGCATACGACAATAACGGTAACCCGGTTTTGGATGCCAATGGAAATCACCAATATGATTACGGTGTTCATACGGGTGCCCTCAACAGGCCGCAGGGAGCATTTCCCGGCAGGCATGTAGTATATGAAACGGAATTGAATACAGCCATAGACAACAGGAACAGTATCGTGGCCAGGACATTTCTCGAAGGAAGATTCCTGAAAGATTTTACCGTAACTACCAACCTTGGTGTGGATCTGAATAACGTACGCACAAAAAGATTCCAGAATAAAATTGTAGGAGATGGTGTAACCGCCGGAGGTACTGCTTCAAGGTCGGCAAATGAATACCGCACCATTTCCCTGAACCAGTTATTGAACTACCAGCACAGTTTTTCAAATGTGCATGATGTAAATGTATTGCTGGGCCACGAAAACCAGTGGGTGAATGAAACCTATTTTAATGGCAACAGGAGAGGCATGAACCTGGATGGCAATATTGAATTAAGCAATTTTGTTACACTCAATGGTGTCACCGGCAGTTTTGATGTTTTGAGAAGAGATGCTTACTTCAGCAGGGTGAATTATGGTTTCAACAAAAAATATTATGTAGATGTTTCTTACAGGAGAGATGCTTCTTCCAGGTTTTCTCCTGACTCCCGTTGGGGCAATTTTTATTCTGTTGGCGCAGCATGGCACATCATCAGGGAACCATTCCTGAACAAGGTAAGCTGGCTGAACGATCTGAAAGTAAGAATGGCTTATGGCACAGTAGGCAATGATGGACTGAGCAGCTATTATGAATACCAGGCACTTTATGACCTGGGATGGAATAATGCAGCCGAACCCGGAGCGATCCTGCTTTCTCTTTCCAATGATGACCTGACATGGGAAGTGAATAAAACAGCAAGCTTTGGATTGGATTTTGGCATTCTCAACAACCGCATATCAGGAACTATTGAACTCTTCGACAGGGGTTCATCCAGGCTTTTATTCGATGTGCCGCAGGGTTTGTCATCAGTTGTTACTTCCCGCACAGAGAACATTGGTTCTATGTCAAACAGGGGAATTGAAGTTCAGCTAAACGGGGATATCATCAGGAATAAGAACATGAAATGGGACATCCAGATCAATGCCACTACCCTGAAAAATACAATCAAAAAACTGCCTGGTGGCCAGCCCATTACCAGTGGTACTAAAAGACTGGAAGAAGGGAAAGACCTGTATGCATTTTATCTCAGGCAATGGTATGGGGTTGATCCTACTGATGGTGCAGCATTGTATCATGCCCTTCCGGGTATCAGCACTGGTTACAGGGTAATCAAAGGTGATACGCTGGTTACCAATCCTACTAACGCACGGTATGATTATTCCGGAAGTGCAATCCCTAAATTCTTTGGCTCCATTGCTACTTCATTTATGTTCAAAGGATTTTCTATCTCAGGCTTATTCAATTACCAGATAGGTGGAAAATTTTATGATGGCAACTATGCCGCTTTGATGAGTCCGGGATATGGACGTTCTATTCACGCGGATGTGCTCAAATCGTGGAAATCACCTGGCGACATTACCGATATTCCACGTCTTGATATAGCAAACACAGGAAATTTAAATGCTGCATCTTCCCGTTTTCTTATAGATGCTTCTTATTTCAGCATCAGGAACCTGACACTTGCCTATGCATTCAATAACCAATTGCTTAGCAGGATCAAGTTTGTCCAGATGAAGGTTTATGTGGCTGGCGAGAACCTGATAATAGCATCTAAACGCACTGGCCTCAATCCCGCTGAAAGTTTTTCAGGGACCAATAGCAATGTATATGTGCCTAACCGATTCATCAGTGCCGGTATCAATTTTACCTTCTAAACACAGTTTGTTATGAAAAATTTGAAATATTATTTGATTGCCTTTGGATTTTTAATGATCCTTCCATCCTGTAAAAAAGATATGCTTGATACAGGACCCACCGGAAGTGTGGATCAATCAGCCATTTTTACAACAACTACAAACGCGTCAAACGTTATCAATGGAGTTTACCGTTACCTGTATACAAGATACAGCCAGCAAAACCAGCCCGGCCATGGAGGTGTGATGCTGCAGTTGGATTTTATGGGTGAAGATCTCCACCAGTCAGTAGCTACATGGTATACCACAGCCGGAAGTGGTACAGGTGGATGGGTAAGCCACAGGAACGATGCAAGCGGTTATGTTTCTTATCCTTTCCGCTTGTATTACCGTTGCATTGGGAATGTGAATGCATTGATTGAAAACATCGACAATGCTACTGGCCCCGAAGCAGACAAAAACAGGTTGAAAGCCGAGGCGCTGGCCATGCGTGCCTGGAGTTACCACAACCTGGTACAGATATTCGGTGAGAGATATAAAGCAGGTGGTAATAATACACAGTTGGGAGTTTCAATGCCACTTAGTGCCAAGGATGTGAAGTTGCCCCGGTCAACCGTAGAAGAAGTGTATACCCAAATCAACAAGGATCTCGATGAGGCCATTACGTTGTTTGCCACAGCTTCTGCACCCGTTAATAAATCACATCTTACACTAAATGCTGCAAGGGCGCTGAAAGCCCGTGTTGCACTGACCATGCAGGATTATGCCACCGCAGCTACCTATGCCAAAATGGTAATCGATCAGGGTGGTTATTCACTGATGTCCAACACCGCATACCAGTCTGGTTTCAACAGCATCTCCAACAGCGAATGGATCTGGGGCTTATTCATGCAGTCTGACCAGGGCGATACCTTTGGTTCTTTTCTTGCGCAAATTTCCTGGGATGGTAACACCACTTATATACGCAGCCGGCCTAAACGCATCAATTCAGCATTGTATAATTTGATCAGCCCAACTGATGTAAGAAAAAAAATGTGGGAGCCTGCACCTACTGCAGCCAATTTCCCTCTTCCCGCATCTACTTATATCCGTGAGCCTTACATGAGCCGAAAATTCAAAGTAAGAGAATCACCAACCATTGGGGATGTACCTTATATCCGTCTTGCAGAAATGTATCTCATTCTCGCTGAAGCTTATGCCAAAACACCAGGAAAGGAAGCAGATGCAGCAAATGCACTCTTTACATTTGCCGTAAATCGTGATCCCTCTTATGTTCTTTCCACCAATACCGGGGAGAACTTAATTAATGAGATCCTCGTTCACAGGAGAGTTGAATTCTGGGGAGAAGGATTTCGTTTTTATGATCTGAAAAGACTAAATCTTCCACTGGACCGGACAGTCGTTCCAAATTTTGTATCTGCTTCAGTAGGTGGTGTTTTACAAATACCTGCCGGTGATCCCAGGTGGCAGTTTGTAATACCGATCGACGAGATACAGGCAAATCCGAATACGGTGCAAAATCCTTAGATAAGAAATAAAAAGCCGCCTATCCTGGCGGCTTTTTTTATTGAAGCAACTGAAGATAAAAAATTTGTTGTGCTATTCCATTGCCTCTATCTATTTAGTTGAATCATTTGATCATTGTAAAAAACTTTCAAACACCAGGGCTGCAAGCGCGGCACCGATCATGGGCCCGGCCACTGGTATCCATGCATATGACCAGTCACTGCTTCCTTTTTTTCCAATTGGCAGGATCGCGTGCATGATCCTTGGACCCAGGTCACGTGCAGGGTTAATTGCATAACCTGTGGGTCCACCTAAGCTGAGACCAATACCAAGTACCAGCAAGGCAACTGGCAATGCATCCAGCGCACCCAGGCTGCTTGATGGCGCTATGATGAAGAGCACACCAATGATCAGCACAAAAGTCCCGATAATCTCCGAGAGTAAATTTTGAAATGGATTCCTGATGGCAGGCCCGGTACTGAACACAGCGAGTTTGGTAGCTGCATCATCGGTGACTAAAAAATGCTGGCGGTAACTCACCCAGTTCACCAGCGCCCCCAGCATGGCGCCTGCCATCTGGCCGGCAAAATATAACGGTACATCATCCCATTTTATTTTTTTCAACATGGCAAGGGAAAGTGTTACTGCAGGATTGAGATGCGCACCGCTTGCTTTTGAAGCTACGAATACACCAACGAATACAGCGATGGCCCAGCCAAAAGTGATGACGATCCAGCCACTGTTCTGCCCCTTGGTTTTATTAAGGATCACATTGGCCACAACACCATTACCAAGAAGGATTAAAAGGAAAGTACCAAGCAGCTCACCGGTGAAAAGATTCATGCCAGAATATTTGATGTTGATGAATTATTCGGTCCAGGCCTGGGCCGCCCTGATGGCCCTGGCCCAGTTCTTTTGATGTTGATTGCGTAATGTTTCAGGCATCACTGGTTCAAACTGTTTTTCTTTCTGCCAGTACTGCTCCAGTTCCTTCATATCATTCCAGAAACCGGTTGCCAGTCCGGCCAGGTAAGCCGCTCCCAGTGCCGTGGTTTCCGTTACAGCAGGGCGGATCACATTTGTGTTCAGCAGGTCTGCCTGGAACTGCATCAGGTAATCATTGATGGTAGCGCCGCCATCCACACGCACTTCACTGATGCGAAGACCTGCATCGGCTTCCATTGCTTTCATTACATCCATGGACTGGTAAGCGATGCTTTCCACCGCAGCTCTCGCGAAATGCGCATCAGTGGTGCCCCTGGTGATACCCACAATAATCCCTCTTGCATGCTGGTTCCAGTAAGGCGCACCCAGTCCCGTGAACGCGGGCACCATGTAAATGCCGCCATTATCTTCCACTTTCATAGCCAGTGCTTCCACATCAGAAGATTTCTGGATCAGTTTCAGGCCATCTCGAAGCCATTGCACTACTGCACCTGCTATGAATACACTGCCTTCGAGGGCATACTGCACTTCATTATTGATTTTCCAGGCAACAGTAGTCAATAAATTATTTCTTGAATCCACCGGTTTTGTACCTGTATTCATGAGCATGAAACATCCTGTACCATAGGTATTCTTTACCATGCCGGGCTGTGTGCACATCTGGCCGAACAAGGCCGACTGCTGATCTCCGGCAATGCCACTCACCGGGATCTCTGCCGCGGTCAACAGTTGTTGGGTATGGGCATAGACCTCACTGCTCGATCTTACTTCGGGCAGCATGCTGGCTGGTATCCCGAAAAGTTTCAGCAGGTCCTCATCCCATTTCATTTCATGAATGTTGAAGATGAGTGTGCGGCTGGCATTGGTCACATCAGTCGCATGTACCTTGCCGTTAGTGAGCTTCCAGAGCAGCCATGAATCCACCGTACCGAAACACAGTTCTCCATTTTCCGCCTTTGCTCTTGCACCGTCAACATTATCGAGGATCCATTTTACCTTGGTTGCTGAGAAGTAGGCATCAGTTACCAGGCCGGTCTTCTCTTTGATTTGTTTTGCAGTACCGTCTGCATTCAATGCATCACAATAACCCGCGGTGCGCCTGTCCTGCCATACAATAGCATTATAAACAGGTTTGGAAGTTTTTCTTTCCCACACGATAGCGGTTTCTCTCTGGTTGGTAATGCCAATGGAAGCGATATCATAAATCTGCAATCCTGCTTTCAGGATGGCTTCTGTTGCCACGCCCAGTTGTGTGGACCAGATCTCGTTGGGATCATGCTCCACCCACCCGGGTTGGGGGAAGATCTGCCTGAATTCTTTTTGAGCCACTGATACGATATGGCCATTGCGGTCGAAAACGATGGCTCTTGAAGATGTGGTGCCCTGGTCGAAGGCAAGGATGTACTTTGACATGTTATTAAAATGAAACTAAGAATTTTTAAGAGGATGCAGATTTATGAATAGAAATTTCTGATCACCAGCAACCAGGTTTCCTTTTCTATTTCATTTCACCGTGTAGAATTCCTGGAACAAATCCGGGTAATCTGAAATGATGCCATCAACACCATGGTTTACCAGTTTTCTTATCTGCTCCGCCGTATTCACCGTCCAGGGTATCACTTTGATCTTCTTCTGGTGACAGGCTGCTACCAGTTCCGGGGTTACCAATGAAAAATGCGGACTGTAGGCTTCCGGGGTATAACCCAGTTCATTCAACTGTGCTTCCAGGCCGCGCTTATCAGTTCCCTCTATCAGCAAAGAAGTAGCAATGCCCGGGTATTTTGAATGAATGATCTGTAATCCGCGTGGATCAAAAGACTGCACGATGGTTTTTTCAGCCACTCCTGAAGTCCTGATAACCCCGATCACGAGGTCAACAAACTGTCTGATCTCCGGATGCTTCGCGCCATCATTGGAAGGTTTTGATTTGATCTCTATATTATAACCCACACTTCTTCCCTTTTCCTTTGCATAGGCCTCTGTGGCTTTCAGCAGGTCTGACAACAAGGGTTTGATCACCGCCATTTTCTGCTGGCGCGGAAAATCAGGGTGCGCTTTCAGACCCACATCATATTTACGGATGCTGTCATAGTTCATTGTGTACAACAGCAGTTTTTCTGCTTCTGATTTAGAAAGAGTTTTCCCCGCCGGGGTGGTGGTAATGTTCTGGTGAAAAAATACATCGTGCGAAACCACTACCTGCCGGTCTTTGGAGATTACCACATCCAGTTCCAGCGTGGTTACGCCAAGATCAATAGCCTTCAGCATGGCAGGTATCGTATTCTCCGGCAATAACCCCCGGGCACCCCTGTGTCCCTGCCAGTCGATGGTTTGTTTCATGCCGGTTGTTTTTTGCTGTGTGCTCTTACATGCTGTAAGCATGAACGAGGATACCAGGATGATGGACAGGTATTTCATTGTTCAAGGTATTTTCCTTTTTTAAGAATCGATGACCAAAGTTTATAACCCTCTGCATTGAGGTGAAGTCCATCGATGGTATAATTTGGATCCAGCTTTTTCTCTGCATTGAGAAAGTGCGGGTAAAGATCAATAACCGTAATCATCTCTTCAGCACACAATTTCCTGATCTGTTCATTTACGAAAAGGATATGTTCATCCTTGTTATAATGATTCTTGAACTGGGTAAAGCTGTTGTTCACCGGCATCAGTGTATGGAAATAGATCTTCGTTGTAGGTGATTCTGATTTGATGCGTTGAATGATCCTCCTGTAATTGGCAACAATGTGGCTGTCAGGAATATTCCTCGAAATATCATTGATGCCGATGAGCACAAACACTTTGGCAGGTTTGCCCTCTGTTACCTCATCCAGCCTTTGCAGCACACCAAAGCTGATGTCGCCTGAAATTCCCCTGTTACGGACATCAGTTCTTCCCAGCAGTTCCATCCAGTCTGTACCGGCTGTGATACTGTTGCCAAGGAAAATGATATCAGAGGATTGATCGGGATAAGACCTGAACAATTCCACTTTCAGTGCGTAATTATTAGGCCTGAAAGTGCTGTCCCATTTGGCCTGCGCTCCCGACTGCATCGCGGCTGAAAGAAATACTATGGCAAGGATCAGATTTTTCATTTCTTTAAATTAAATGAGCTGGATGGTTTCACTGTATTTTTTTCCAAAACGGTCAGTAGCCTCTACCCTCACCTGGCTGGTGCCTGCAGGCACCACGGCCCTGAACAGGTGTTTGGTTTTTTTAGGTTCGGCAAATCCTCTTGGTTTGGGAAGATTGGGACCCAGCATGCTTGAATAGGCCAGCGGGTCAAAACCTTCGATCTGTTCCAGGCTTCCTTTATTGACACCATCAACCCAGTATTCATTTTTCCATTCCGGATCGTAGTTCCAGATATTGGCCAGCACCTGTTTTTCAGAAGCATTCAGGTCGCTGTAAAATAATTTCATCTGGTAATCCGCTTCTTTTCCCGTGCTCTGGTAATGCCAGCTCAGTTCTTTCCCTTTTACTTTATAAACTCCGTAACCGCTGGGTGTACCATCACCGCAGATTGGACCGGTCCACCAGGCACCACATACCGTGCCATGGTTGTGTTCATAAATATTTTCTTTTTCTACATTCACATGATAGTGTGTATGTCCCGACATGATATGTACATCCCTGCCTGCAAGCAGGTCATACAAAGCCTGGTTGTTTTTGGTGCCTGTATGTACAGGTATGTGCACGCAAAGCACGATCAGTTGATCCAGTGGTACAAACGAGAGATCCTTCATCAGCCAGTCTAACTGGTGCTGCTGAAAATAACCATCATAATCTCTTTCCGTTCCCAGGTAACGGACATTATCCATCACCACGTAATGCACCTTGCCCCTGTTGAAAGAATAATAGGTAGGACCATAAGTCAGCATGAAAGTATCATCAGATGTTTCATCACCTCCTTTGCGGTAATCCATATCATGATTGCCAAGGCACTGGAAAAACGGTATGCCCATTCTCGATACTGCTTCATTATAATCCTTGAAAAGTTCCAGCTTATCCCAAACGATATCTCCTACTGTAATACCATGCAGCAATGCATCCGGACCGGCAGCAGCAACAAGTTTTTTTACATCCGGCACGGTTTCATTCAGCATTTTTTCCACATCACGTGCATGTGCCACCTGCGGGTCAGCCCAGATGATAAAGCTGTGTTCATCATCGGAGCGCTCCAGTGGTGCCAGGTCAAATACAATTTCCTTTCCGCCACCAAGATCCTGCAGCAGGCGGTAATGCCGTGCTACCCCGTTTTCCTGGGCAAAGGCATAACCGGAAGGAGTGGAAATGAAAATGCAGACTGCTTCGGGATGCGGTGTAAAGGAAAAATAACCTTTCTTATCAGTTGCCATCACCGTGTAGCCATCACTCACGATCACATCACTTACACCATGCCGGCCTGAACGTACGCGGCCTTTTAATGCCTGGCCTTCTTCAAGAATTGCTTTGGCAGGCTTGCATCCATATACCAGCAATCCACCTGTCAACCAGGCCAGTTGCTGAAGGAAATCTCTTCTTAACATGTAAGAATTTTAGCGGGTAAAACGAAGGAACCCCGGCAGCCTGGCCGGGGTTCTGAAAAATTTATTGTTCAATGGTAGTAGCGCCTTCGATCTCGCTTGCCACCGATGCATTGGTGAGAACGATATTCTGCTGCATGCGTGCAGATGTCCACCTGCCGGTACTCTTATTGTAAGTGCCACCAAGCTGGGTAAAATTGGCCGTGGTGGGGAAAGAGAATTTACCGGTATTTGAACCCATCCCGTAAAAAGGCTGCTCGGCTAGAGAAACAGGATTCGTTACATCATAATAATCAGTGTTAGTAATGCGATATCCTCTTTCCGGGGGACCTGCAGTGTACATTTGACCGCCACCGCCATAGAAGATTACATCATCAGGAACGGATTGGTCATCTATATCAGTTCCTTCAAAAATGGCAATGCCACCGGCATTACCACTATTGGCAAGCAGGTTGGTGGTTGCCGTACCAAATCCATCACCTGGTTCACTTGCATACATTTTCTGAAACCATTTGGATGTATTCATTTCGGTAGAAGCCGATCCCCAGATTCTTTTGTTGGCTCCTACATAAAAATATTCACCTTCAGCAACCGTGCCGGTGGAAAGGTTGAACTTATAAGTACGGGCACCGCCAGTTGCCCAGCCATTCACAGGAAAACCCGTGGGCTGTGCTGTTCCGGCATTGTTGGTAGTAACAACTGCGTAAGGTGTAACTGAAAAATCAATATTCCTTGTGGCCTTGAACTGGATGTATTCATAATTGGCATCTGTGCTTGTAGGATCGGTAAGGTAACCGGTGATGACAAAAGCAGCGATCTTGGGAGGGTTGGCACTCAGTACGGTAATGTCTGATTCCAGTCTTGGCCATACCATCGGTTCACCCGCGGTATTCCTGTAAACCACACCAGTGAAATTGCTCAGGTAAGGAAGCGTATTGTTGGCAAATACCGCTCCTGCTTCCGTATGAATGCTGATGTTTCCAAAACCATCATTAATAATGCGGTCACCGGCGAAAGTTGAACCGGGAGGATAAGAAGGATCAAAACCGGCACTCGTAATGGATACCAGCGTGCTTTCATAATTCTCAGGATTGTTGAGAATGGCATTAGACCTTACAATAGAAGGTGCAATGTTCACCCCCGACTGTACCTTGGTGATTTTTGAGGTAGTAATGCCCGTTAACTGGAGTATGCCATCCACCCTTTTCAATACCGCACCTTCCACATTCACCTCGATGGAATCTCCCGGAACATAATTCGCCGCGTCATTTCCCAGGGCAATGGAAATACCCCTGAGCTGCCCGAGGCGCCGGCTGTCCTGCAGCGCTACAAGACCGGCAGGCATATTACCCCCGCTATGGTCCGACACCACCACACCTGCGATCTTATCTGCACCGAACATGTTTTCTTTAGTGAGCGTAATCTCAGCGCCCTTGTTCATTGACCTGATATCAAAAATGGAAATATAAGGGCTTGCTACCCCACCCGGATAGTTTCCATCTTTTTTACAGCCCGTAATAAAACCGGCTGCCAGGATGAAGAGGGAATAAAAAAATATCTTTTTCATTGAAGTTATTTTACGTTTTACAACTATGCTTTACTGTTAGGGTTTCTGCCACCACACCTGGGTTGATATCAGGTCCGGGCCCTGGTTGGCTACTGCTATCTGGTAGTTGGTGGGATTGGTGCTCTGCACATATACCGGGTAGGTCATCCTTGCCGGCATGATACCGTTGTTGCGCAGACCTGCTCCCTGTGGTAAAACAGGATGCCCTGTACGGCGGTATTCAAACCATTGCTGCATATCGGTAAGGAATAATGCATAATACTTCTGAAGATGCAGGCGCTCCATTTTATCGTCCATAGATAAGGCAGGGTCCCATGCCATATCAGCATCGGTAAGCCAGGTGGTAACAGGCACGTTCCAGTTAGGCAGCCAAAGCCTGATGCTGTTGAGCACACCATTCTCATAATAGGTTTTAGGGTCACCTGTTATGAAACCCTTCAATGCCGCTTCCGCAAGAATAAATTGCAGCTCCGCGTAGTTCATGATCATACCAGCCAGGGGTTCTGTCTGGAGTGTTGGACCCGTACCGCTGTTATGGGTACTTGAATAGAAATAAGACTTTTTAACAGGGTTGTTGCCGGGTGAATAACCACTGGGTACACCAGCGAATGCACCGTTGGATGGAGCGATGGCCCACCTGTTGGTCACCGTTGGTGCTCCCGTTCCATAAGCCAGGTCAATTCTTGGATCTTCCCAGATCACCAGGTTATCTATAAAAAAACTTGCGATGCTTACACCACGGAAATCCTGTTCCCTTACAGTAAGTAACGGAGAAGTATAAGGAGCCAGCCCGCTCCACCTGAGAATGGCAGATTCCGTATTATTGGTCATGATAGGATAATCCAAAGGATTCTCCACGATCTGCCTGATCTTGTCGGCAACCAACTGGGTAACTTCCGCTTTTCCTGAAACCCTCAATAGCAATCGCAGGTAAAGAGAGTTACCGAATTTGCGCCAGCGCGAAACGCTTCCGCCATACACAGGGTCACTGTTGGCTGCAATCCCCACATTCTCGCTCAGGAGTTCATTGGCTTCTTCCAAAAACTGGAATATGCCAAGGTAAACATCCTGTTGCTTGTCAAATTTAGGTTCGATGATTCCTTCCCTTGCCTTGTTTGATTCGGAGAAAGGAATATCACCATAGGTATCTGTTAATATGGAATAAATCCATGCCTGGTTGATCAACGAGATACCCTGGTAAGATTTATTGTTGTTAGGCGCTTTACCTGCAATGGAATACATATCCTTGAAATTGGTCAGTTCGGAATACAATCCGTTATACAGGTAGTCAGACCAGTTGGAACGGTAATCATACCGGAACACTTTTCCTTCCGCGTCGCTCATGTCAACCGTAACCTGCATCAGTTCATTATTGAAATTGCGGTTGCGCAGCATGTTATAGGTCATGGTACTCACCAGCGCCGGGGCCAGCAATTGCTGCGGCAGGGCATCTGGTGTATTGTTCGGGTCTGTATTGATCTCCTGGAAATCTCTTGTGCATGATGAAAGCACCAGGGCAGTCATCAATACAATACAGCTAATTTGTTTATGAATTCTTTTCATGATGATTTTCATTAAAAGCCTACAGTTAAGTTTACTCCGATAGTACGTGTGGATGGGAATTGTCCCACTTCAAATCCACGCACGATATCTGTTCCGCTCAGGGTTCCAAACTCCGGATCGAAAATGGGCCATGGCGACCAGATGTAAAGGTCGCGGCCATACACGCCGAACGTTGCTCTTTGCAGGCCGAGTTTTTTGACCAGCTTCGGACTGAAACTGTAATCGATCCTTGCTTCACGGAACTTGATGAAGTCTGTGCTGAAGGTGCTTCCTTCAGCATTGTCGATACCATAATGAGAACGGTAGTATTCATCAATATCGGTTGCAATGGTTTCGTTGGGATAATATTTACCATCAGTTCCAAGTACAACGCCATTACCAATGATACCATTATACCTGCCGGGCAAAGTGTTTTTCGTTTTACCCTGCTCTGCCAGTTTATAATGCATCAATGAATGAGCAACCGCACCATACTGCGCATCGAACAATAAATTCAAACGGAAACCCTTATACTGGAAAGTATTGTTCCAGCCGATCTTTCCTTTCGGAATGGTATTGCCGAGATAAACCACTTCCTGTGTGAGTTGCGCGAAACCTGTAGCAGGATTGTAAATTACCTGGCCGTCAGGTGCACGCTGGTAACCTCTGCCCCAAAGATCTCCCATACTTCCGCCTACCTGTGCCACGATCTGCCCGCCGCCAACTGGACCTGTCTGCAATACAACTGAACTGTCAGCAAGTTCCTTGATAGTATTGTCATTGGCGGAGAAAACGATTCCGGTGGTCCATTTGAAATTTTTATTGGAGATGGGTGAACCACTCAGAGCAACCTCAAGTCCTTTATTATTTACACGGCCTGCATTGATCACCGTTCTTGTATAACCTGATGACCTGTCGATGATGCGATCCAGGATCTGGTCTTTTGTATTACCTGTATAAGCCGCGATGTCAAGATCAAGTCTTGCCCTGAACATTTTAAGATTCAGACCTGCTTCATAGGTAATGGTGCGCAAAGGCCTCAGGTTCGGGTTGGCCAGCAGTGTTGGATTTTGAAGTCCTCCATTATACAGGCTTCCCGCTGTTGCATAGTTGTATGCAGTGCGGTATGGAGTGGTACCACCACTGCCCACACCGGAAGCTGAGAAACGAAGTTTGGCGAAATCAACTGAGGCTGGCATCCTGATCACTTCAGATGCAACGAAACTCAGGTTGGCTGATGGATAAAAGAATCCCGCGTTCTCGGTTCTTGAAGGAGTGGCCAGTACACTGTTCCAGTCCTGGCGTGCCGTAAGATCCACGAAGAGGAAGTTTTTATATCCTGCTGAAACCAGGCCGTAAAAACTATTGATATTATACTGGCTTTTCCATGGCATGCTCACCAGCGGACCGGCCGCGTTTGACATGGCATATACACCAGGATAAATAAGTGAGTCAGCTCTTGTTTCATCCCTGTTATAATTGTTGATCAAAGTACTTCCCCCGAAGCTCGCGGAGAAATCAAAATCATTTCCAAATTTCTGTGCATAGCGCAAGAGGAAATCAGCGCCCATTTCCTGGGAGAAGATATTTTGTGTGCGGTAGCTGCCTTTCTGGAATTTGGAACCGGCATCAAAAGGACGTTCCTGTGCTCTCTGCTCGTAGGCAAGGTCCATAGTGGTGCGTACCTGCAGGCTCAGTGCTTTGTTGAAATTATAGGTAGCCTGGATATTACCTGTGATCATATTTCTCCTCGCGCTGTTGATGAATTCATAGGCAACAGCATAAGGATTCTCAGGGAAGGTGCTGAAAGGGAAATTAATCTTTCTGCCTTCCTGCCCGTTCACCCAGTAATTTTTCAGCCAGTTGAGGTCAGCGCTTGGCTGCCAGAATATGTACCAGTACATGATGGATTGGTTACCATAACCCGCACCTGGAAGGTTATCGCTGTTCCTGTTGGTATAATTGATCTTGGAATTGATCTGGAGTTTGTCATTCACTTTTGAATTGACAGACATGGAGATCGTATTACGTTTGTAACCGGTATTGGGAACGATCCATTTATTACTCACATTGGTCACGGAAAAACGGGCCGTGGTTTTATCAGTACCTCCATCAATGCTGATGGAATTGGTGAGTGTTTGTCCTGTATTAAAATATTCCCTTGTCTGGTTGGGATAAGGCCTCCATAAAGTTCTTTCTGTTCCCTGCGCCTGCGTAATAGGATCAAACTGGTAGAACATTTGTCCGGCGAAACGTGGACCATACGCGGAGCTTGTAGCGCTTGTACTGGGACCATCAGGACCAGCATGAAAAGAATAATATGGATTACCGTCGGTACCCTGGCCATATTCGTATTGCATGTCGGGCCACCTGTTCACTTTTTCCATCGAAGCATTGGAGTTAACCGTTATGCCCCAGCCTTTTCTTTTGCTGCTGCCGGATTTGGTGGTGATGATGATGGCTCCGTTTGCACCACGCTGTCCGTACAATGCAGCCGCACCCGGACCTTTCAGTACAGTAACTGATTCAATATCCTCGGGATTGAGGTCATTCAAACCACTTCCATAGTCAGCAGGCATATTATCACTGCTTGTTCCATATACAGCTTCTCCACCAATTGCATTCCGGCGGCCGCTGCCCTGGTTGATCACCACTCCATCCACAACGATCAATGCCTCGTTATCGCCGGTCAGGTTGTTCTCACCACGCAGGATGATCTTGTTGGAACCCCCGGGGCCACTGTTGGAACGAACGAGGTTCAATCCTGCTACCTTACCTGATAAGGCATCGGTCCAGTTGGCCGATACAGCATCGGTAAGCTGCTCACCTTTGATGGTGGTAGTGGAATAACCCAACGCTCTTTCTTCTCTTTTGATACCAAGCGCGGTTACGACTACGCCTTCCATCTGGGCATCGGTAGCGGAAAGGTCAAAATTGATCACGGTTTGTGCACCCACAACTTTTTCAAGAGGGGTAAAACCCACAGCCGATACTACGAGTACCTGCGCAGGTGTAGCCTTGATGGAAAACACACCCTGGCTATTGGTCACCACCATCTGGCTGGTGCCCTTTACCTGCACGGTGGCCTTGTCAATGACCTTTCCATCCGCGGCATCTTTTACAGTTCCCGTAATTGTTTTTTCCTGCGCCCACACCAGCAGTGTAGCCAGGAATAGGAAGAGGACCATCACCAGTCGCCTGGCAATGCCGCTACCCGCTGCAATCGTAAATGTTCTCATACGCGTGTTGATTGTATGTTTAGGAATGGTTTGAAACATGTTGTTCTTTTTTCCAGGTTAATGAAGTGAACAGGATGGCGAGAAAACAGGATGCAATTAATACAATGAATCCTCCGTCCCACCCATATGCCTCCACCACAAAGCCCATGGCTGCATTGGCAAATAAAGCACCGCCGAGATATCCAAAAAAACCGGTAAGCCCGGCAGCGGTTCCCGCTGCTTTTTTCGGCACCAGGTCCAGTGCATGAACGCCAATCAGCATCACGGGACCATAAATCAAAAAGCCGATCGCGATCAAGGCGATATTATCCACCATGGGATTGCCGGCCGGGTTTTTCCAATACACCCAGACAGCAATTGTTACCAGCAACATATAAATAATGGTTGCCGGTGCTCTTCTGCCATTAAAAATCTTATCGCTTAGCCACCCGCAAAGCAAAGTACCGGGGATGCCTGCCCATTCGTAAAGGAAGTAGGCCCATCCCGTTTCACTCAGGGAAAATCCCTTGGCTTCTTTCAGGTAAGTAGGCGCCCAGTCAAGTACCCCATACCGCACCAAATATATAAATGCGTTGGCGAAGGCGATATACCAGATAAGCTTGTTAACCAAAACATAATCCAGCAGGATCTGTTTGGTGCTTAATTCTTTTTCATGTGATTCACTATATTCCTGTGCTACATCATTCTTGTATTTTTCAACGGGAGGAAGACCACATGATTGTGGTGTATCACGCACGAGCAGGTAGGCTACAAGTGCAACCAGCAAGGCTATGATGACTGGAAAATATAATTTACCCTCCCAGGTGCCAAAAATGGCAAGACCTGCAATAGCAAGTGGTGCCATCAATCCGCCTCCAACATTATGCGCCACATTCCAGATACTCATGGCGGTGCCTCTTTCCTTTTTTGAAAACCAGTGCACCACTACTCTTCCGCAGGGAGGCCAGCCCATTCCCTGGAACCATCCATGTACAAACAAAATGATGAACATGGCTGCAATGGATGCTGTCGCGAATGAAAAAAGCCCCATGGTGATCATGGTCAGACCTGAAAGTAAAAGTCCAAGCGCAAGGAATATCCTGGCATTGCTCCTGTCTGAAACGGTTGCCATCAAAAATTTGCTGATGCCATAAGCAATGGAAATAGCGGAAAGCGCAACGCCCAGATCAGCCTTGGTATATCCCTGCTCCTGCAGGTCGGGCATGATCATGGAAAAATTTTTCCGTATCAGGTAATAACCCGCGTAACCAAGAAAGATACCCAGGAAAACCTGCAGCCTTAATTTTTTATATGCAGGATCCACCTCGCCTGCGGGCAAAGTTTCCCTGTGTGGTGCCGGCTGTAAAAATCGCATCAATCCCATATCGCTAAGGGCCCTGGTTTTAATTCTGTTTCAATATATATTCCTGCGCCAGTTTCGTATACTGTTCCACTTCTGATTGAATCCACTGTTCATCCTTGCCGAGACTGCGGGCCATGATGGCGGCCACTTCAGGAGCGATCCGGATACTTTCCCTGGCATTCAGCAATAATGCTCTTGTTCTTCTTGATAGCACATCTTCCACTGTTCTTGCCATTTCATTTTCCACTGCCCACTGTACCTGCATGGGATGGATCTTCAGGCTTTCACTGATCCACTGGTTGGCCGTGCCATTGATCCGGTTGCGGATTAATAGCGCATCACTTCCATAGAAATAAAAAGGATCATCCCAATTCATTTTTTCCGCGTAACCATGGATGTGCATGCCGGCGGTCGCGTTCTTTTTATGCGACCATTCAAGATGTTTTTCAATGCGGTCCACCATATCCTCTCCCATCTTGCGGTAAGTGGTCCACTTGCCGCCAAGAATGGTGAATAAATTGGAAGGAGAAACAATGATCTTATGGCTGCGTGAAATCTCTTTTGTTTTTTGTTCTCCCTGTTTTGGAGCAGCAAGCGGACGCAGACCCGCAAACACACTCAGCACATCACTGCGCTGCGGTTTGATGGAAAGATATCCGGCCGCCGTTTCTAAAATGAAATTGATCTCCTTTTCCAATGCTCTTGGTTCCAATGAGGCTTCCTGCACTGGAGTATCTGTAGTTCCCAATACTACTTTATCATGCCAGGGAACGGCAAAAAGCACGCGGCCGTCACTTGTTTCCGGGATCATGAGCGCGTGTGCTGAAGGATAGAATTTTTTATCCAGCACCAAGTGCACACCCTGGCTTACACAAATTGTTTTTTCAGCT
>CAYWSQ010000004.1:36836-38663 GCA_964460925.1 uncultured Flavisolibacter sp.
CTTATCCATGTTCAGGATGTCATCAACAAAAACACCGGTGGCATTGATCACTGCCTTTCCATTCAATCTTAATTCAGATTTTTTTTCAGTGTCAGTAGCGATCACACCACTGATCTTTCCATCCTGATCTTTCAATAATCCAGTTACTCTGGTATAATTAATAGCGCAGCCACCATTGGCCACAATGCTTTGTACCAGGTTAATGGCGAGCCTTGAATCATCAAACTGCCCGTCGTGGTACAATACTCCACCCAATAGATTTTCTGTCTTGATACCGGGAAGCGCTTCCAGGGTTTTGCGGCGGGAAATAAAAACGGAAGAACCAAGAGTAAGTCTGCCTGCGATCCAGTCGTACAATTTTAAACCGATGGTATACTTCAGGCGGTCCCAGTAATTGTAAATAGGAATGATGAAAGTCTGGTTCTTTACCAGGTGTGGAGCGTTGCGGCAAAGAAGCCCCCTCTCAATGCTTGCTTCTCTTACGAGTTTGATATCCCCCTGCGCCAGGTAGCGTACACCACCATGTACCAGTTTGGTGCTGCGGCTGGAGGTTCCCTTCGCAAAATCTGAACCTTCCAGTAGGATGGTTTTATATCCCCTGGATACCGCATCCATTGCGATTCCCAGCCCCGTTGCCCCTCCACCGATCACGATCACATCCCATGTTAAGGAGGCATCAGCAGCTGTTTTTAACTGTACTTCACGGTTGAGAATACGATCTTTGATCATGCTTCCTTTCATGCTTAAGCAGTTTCGATTTGTTTCTAATTTCTTCCATTCACAAGCAAATCGAAAGCAATTATAACCATTTTATTGAAAAACGAAATAAATTTGAATAGGAATTACAATATTTCGTAATTAATTGAAAAGGGCTTGAAATTGAGCCCGGGCTCGATTAAATTGTAGAACCATGAGTCAGCTTACTTTAACGGAACGTCATCAATACATACTCGGGAAGCTGAAGAAAGAAGGCAGCGTGAAGGTGGTGGACCTTTGCGAAGCGCTGAATGTTTCTTCCGTCACCATCCGGAAGGATCTGAAACAGCTTGAGGACCGGGAATTACTTTTCCGAACTCATGGCGGTGGCACGATCACGGATCCTTATACGGCGGATCGCCCTGTAAATGAAAAAGCACAGATCCATTCTGGCGAAAAATCAAGTATAGGAGAGGCGGCTGCCAGGCTGGTGGAACCGAACGACTGTATCCTGATCGCATCCGGTACAACGGTTTTATCTCTTGCGAAAAATATTGAACCCCGTGGACAACTTACGGTGATCACGGCCGCGCTGAACGTGGCCATGGAACTGGTTCATCACCCGGGCATTGAAGTGATCCAGCTTCCGGGACAGATCCGCAAAACCTCTTCTTCCGCCACCGGCATGTATGCTGAAAAAATGCTGGAAGATTTTTCCTGCAGCAAATTGTTTTTGGGAGTAGATGGTATTGATGTGGAATTTGGGTTGACAACCACCAATATGATGGAAGCCCAACTCAATAAAAAAATGATCGCGGCTTCGCAGAAAACTATCGTGCTGGCTGATTCGAGTAAATTCGGTAAGCGTGGTTTCGGCCGCATCTGCGGGTTGGAAGATATTGAGCAGGTGATCACTGATCAGAATATCTCGGATCATATGGTGGAAACGCTGAAGGGATTGGGTATCGAGGTGACGATTGTGTGATGAATAGCGAATGTAATAGTCAGGTGAAACTCAATAAGTCCAAAATAACTACTAGCTCTGCAAAACATGTTCAAATCGAAATAAAAACAGCCTAATTTCTTCGTTTAAGAATCGGATTTTTTTTAGGAGTATTCATCACCTGGTTT
>CAYWSQ010000005.1:0-35885 GCA_964460925.1 uncultured Flavisolibacter sp.
CAGAACCCTGGCCCGGCGGTCGTACCAATCATTATAATCATGACCTGAACCGCGACTGGGCCTGGCAGACACAGGTAGAATCACAGCAAAGAATGAAGCTCTATCACCAGTGGATGCCCCAGATCCACGTGGATTTTCACGAGCAGGGCATCAACAATCCCTATTATTTCGCGCCGGCGGCACAACCTTATCATGAAGTGATAACGGCCTGGCAGCGCGACTTCCAGTTTGATATTGGTCGCAATCATGCCCGTTATTTCGACCAGCAGGGATGGCTGTATTTTACCAGGGAGGTTTTTGACCTGCTTTATCCATCTTACGGTGATACCTACCCGATTTTCAATGGCGCCATCGGCATGACCTATGAGCAGGGAGGCGGCCCAAGAGGCGGCGCTGCTGTACTCACGCAGATGGGTGATACGCTTACATTGCTTGACAGGGTGCAGCACCATCATACCACTTCGCTCAGCACCATTGAGATCTCATCAAAAAACGCATCAAGGCTGGTAAGTTCTTTCCGTAATTATTTCAATGATGCCGTGAATGGAAAAGTGGATGTGAACAAATCCTACGTGATCAAATACACGGCAGCCGACCGCCAGCGTTTCGAATCACTTGTAAACCTGTTGGAAAAAAACAGGATCGAATACGGAACAGGCCGTGAAGGAAATTACAGGGGATACAATTATCATACAGCAAAAGAAGAAGGTTTCTCCCTTAGCAAAAATGACCTGGTGGTAAGCACCTTCCAGCCCAAGGCCGCGCTTGTAAAGGTTTTATTTGAACCCAGCACCTCGGTAGTGGATTCAAACACTTATGATATCACGGCCTGGGCTCTGCCTTATGTGTACGGACTTACAGCCTATGCCAGCAGGGAGAAGATCAATGTATCACCAGCCAGCATGGTGAAGAAAGATGTAAATGCAGCGCTTCCTGCACCTGGTGGCCTGTATGGTTATATTATACCCTGGTCAGGCACTTCAAGTGTGAAACTTGTTACCCATCTTCTCCAAAAAGGCATCCGCCTGCGTATGAGTGATGAACCTTTTACCAGCGGGGGAAAAAGTTTTGAACGCGGTGCCGTTATTGTGCTGCGCACCAGTAACCAGCAGCATGCCCGGCTATTTGAAGAAGTAAGAAAAGCGGCAGATGAAATGAATGTGGAACTCTCCCCGGTGAACAGCGGGTTTGTAGATAAAGGTTATGATTTCGGAAGCTCGAAGATCAGGGCATTGTTACCAAGAAAGATTGCGGTGCTTACGGGTGAAGGCATCAATTCCAATGCAGCAGGTGAGGTATGGCATTATTTTGACCGGGAAATTGGGTACCCGGTTACGCTGATCAACCAGACCGAGATCGGCCGTGTACGCTGGAGTGATTTTGACGTGGTGGTGATGCCGGATGGCAATTACCGTTTTCTGAATGACAAATCGCAATCAGATGCCTTCCGCAACTGGATACAGGGTGGTGGTCATGTAGTGGCGATGGAAAACGCGGTGGCGCAGTTGTCGGCCCAGGACTGGTCCATCAAATCCAAAAAGAACGATGTTTCTGACAGTCGCGATGAATATGAAGCCCTGAGGAGATATGAGAACCGCGAAAGGGATTTTATTCCATCCATGACACCAGGATCCATTTTCCGTGTGGAGCTCGACCAGTCGCATCCGCTGGCATTCGGATACCCGGGTTATTACTACACGCTCAAGTATGATGATCATATCTATGAATTCATCAAGGAAGGCGGATGGAATGTGGGTGTGATTAAAAAGGAAAGACAGGTAGCAGGATTTGTTGGAACAAAATTGCAGAACCGCCTGCAGGATGGTTTGCTCTTTGGTGTACAGGAGATGGGCAACGGAACCGTGACCTATCTCGCGGATAATGTTTTGTTCAGGAGTTTCTGGGAGAATGGCAAGCTGATGTTCGCCAATGCGGTGTTCGTGGTGGGCCAGTAGAAAGTCAGTAGTCAGGAGTCGGAAATCTGTAGCCAACTCACTTTAATCAAACTTTATTTACCGCCTTCCCGTCTTACCGGCTAAAACTCACTGAATAAATACATGGCCGGGAAGTCCAGCCTTCGCTGAAGCTTGCGCCTCCGCTAAAGCTTCAGCGCACGCGGACGGCTGACGCAGCGGGAAGGCGGTAAATAGATACATCGAATACTAAACTTTTGCATAGGTTCGAATTGTTAAGGAGAGAATATTTTTTGATTTTACTTTTTGATTTTCCTTCCTCCCAACATATTTATAAAATTGATAAAAGGCATTGTATCTGCACCAATAAACACCATTTTTGTTTCTTTGGACCTTCTGTAAGAAAATTTACCTAATGAAAAGATTGCTTTTGCTTTTGGTTCTCGGCCTCCACGTTATTGCTCATTCCCAGAATTATTCCTCTTCGGCGGAGATCTACCTGGGACTGAAGAAACTGAATACGCTTGGCAGTGTTCTTTATATAGCGGCCCACCCTGATGATGAGAATACCCGTCTAATTACCTATTATTCAAGAGATCGTTTATACCGGACAGGATATTTATCCATCACCCGCGGCGATGGTGGGCAGAACCTCATTGGTGATGAGCAGGGAGTGGAACTTGGCCTGATCCGCACGCAGGAATTACTTGCTGCAAGAAGACTGGATGGTGGTGAACAGTTCTTTACGCGGGCTTTCGATTTTGGCTATTCAAAAACTCCTTCTGAAACATTCAGTAAATGGGATAAGGATAAGATACTTTCTGACGTGGTATGGGTGATCCGGAAGTTCCAGCCGGATGTGATCATAACAAGATTTCCTACAACTGGCGAAGGTGGTCATGGCCATCACACCGCTTCAGCCATTTTGGCTAATGAAGCATTTACTGCTGCGGCTGACCCTAACCGTTATCCTTCGCAACTGAAATGGGTAGAACCCTGGCAGGCTAAAAGAATTTTCTGGAATGGATTCAATTTTGGCAATGCCAGCATACCGGAAGGTTCGCTTTCTGTTGATGCAGGCGGCTATAATCCCGTACTCGGTAAAAGTTATGGTGAGATCGCCGGTGAAAGCAGGAGTCAGCACAAGAGCCAGGGTTTTGGTGCTACCAGGAGCCGCGGAGAATTCAGGGAATACCTGAGACTCACTGGCGGCAAGCCTGCTGTCAATGATCCTTTCGAAGATGTGATTACTACTTGGAGAAGAGTGCCGGGTGGTGAGAAAATAGAAAAGCAGGTGCAGGCTATCATCAGCGCCTTTGATTTTACCCAGCCTCAATTATCAGTGCCTGCGCTGGTGAAACTTTACCAGTCGCTCCGCGACATGACACCCGGCTACTGGCGCGATAAAAAACTTAAGGAAGTGCAGGATTTGGTGGAAGCTGCAAGCGGGATCTGGATCGAAAGTTTTACCAGCACCCTCCACGCTGTGCAAGGTGATTCACTCCGCATCAACCTGGTGCTGAATAACCGCCTTGGACTTCCTGCCATGCTTAAAAAAGTGGAAGGGCTGCCTGAACATTTCCCAGCTTCCAATTTTATTACGGGCAGGGATACCCTGCTGCGCCGCAACCAGAATTATGCAACGGCAGTAATGGTGATGGTAAGCAACCAGCCTACACAACCGTACTGGCTGGAGGAAAAAATGAATACGGGATATTTCAATGTGAACCGCCAGGAACTGATAGGCCAGCCGGATATACAGCCCGGTCTTGAAGTGCTGTTCACCATAGAAATTGCCGGAGAGAATTTTATTTTCCGCAAACCTGTTCTGCATAAATATACTGATCCTGTGAAGGGAGAATTATACCAGCCACTTACGGTGATCCCGGCAGCCAGCCTGGTGACCTCCCCCGAAGTATTGGTTTTCCGCAAGAACGAAGCACTCAAATCACCGGTGCTGGTACAGGTGAATGCCAATAAAAAAATAAAAGGAGAAGCCGAAAGCCATGTGCGCTCACTCCAGTACGATCTCACCCAAAAAGAAGAAGCGATTGACCTTGACAGGGGATCAGCAAGGAGTTTCAGCTTTGAACTGGACAGCAAGGCGATGCAACAGGAGGACAAAGACTACCTCTATGGATCCGTATTGTATGGTGAAGGGAAAGAAAGGGAGTCGGCCTACCTGGCCATGCGAACCATCAGCTATGATCATATTCCCACCATCCGTTATTTTTTCGCTGATGCGGTTACGCTGCTGAATATGGACCTGCAGACCAGGGGAAAAAGGATCGGTTATATTGTTGGGGCCGGAGATAAGGTTCCTGAAGCACTGGAGCAGATGGGTTATGAAGTGGTTTTGCTGGGTGAAAAAGAACTGATGCGGAATAACCTGGAGCAGTATGATGCCATACTAAGTGGTGTGCGTGCTTATAATACCAATGAGTGGCTGAACAGGTATCATGATAAACTGATGCAGTACGTGGAGCAGGGAGGAAATTTAATCGTTCAGTATAATACCAGCAGCAATATTGGCCCGGTGAGAGCGAAGATTGGTCCTTATCCATTTAACATCAGCCGTTCAAGGATCACAGATGAACAGGCCGAGGTCAGGTTTCTTGATCCCAAACACCAGGTCCTGAATTTTCCTAATAAACTGGGTCCAAAAGATTTTGAAGGCTGGGTGCAGGAACGCAGCATTTATCATGCGGCGGGTTACGACAGCAACTTCAAAGCTATTTTCAGTATGAATGATCCCGGTGAGAAAGCAGATGATGGCAGCCTGGTGATCGCGAAACACGGCAAGGGATATTTTACATATACGGGTCTTGTGTTTTTCAGGCAACTGCCCGCTGCGGTTCCGGGGGCCTACAGGTTGCTGGCCAACCTGGTTGCTCTTAACCAGAAAAAAGAATTCTGATGGCTAATGAAAAACCTGACCGTAAAAGAGGTCAGATCGGGTTCGTGGTATCGATTGTGATTGGGCTGATTATCGGGATATTTTTGAAGAAGGTACATTTCGGCTTGCTGATCGGACTGGCCATCGGATTGTTAAGTTCGGGTTTGTTGAGAAGAAGGTAGGAGATTCTTGGCTGTTGGTTTTTTACCGCTAAGAAAGAAGGGCACCAAGAAAGTGGATCAAATCTTTGCGTCTCTTTGCGTTTTCTTTGTGCACTTTGCGGTTTATTGTTTTTTTACTGCAGAGAGTATGAATTGTGTACACTACTTACCGTCTTCCAGTCTTCCCGCCCTTGTCTGTAATTTTAGAGAATAGCCGGGAAGACGGGAAGACGGTAAGTAAAGCTTAATATTCGAATATTATTTTAATTCGCCGAGCATAAAAAGAATCACTTCAACAATGACTGAACCACATGATAAGGTCCCTTTGTTTTCATCCTGGAATCACTGGTATGTACTGGTGATCGTGGTTCTCGTCATCCTCATCATCCTGTTTTATTATTTCACTAAATATTTTGCATGACGCCATTCGACTGGATCATCCTGGTGCTGACCCTTGTTTGCGTTATTGTCTATGGCGTTTTCCGCAGCCGCACCACGCATAACCTGGATGGTTATTTTTTAAGTAACCGCAGCATGAGTGGGGGATTGATCCTGTTGAGCATTATGGGAACGCAGGCCAGCGCCATCACTTTTCTTTCAGCTCCGGGACAGGCCTATACCGATGGCATGCGTTTCGTTCAGTATTATTTTGGATTGCCCATTGCCATGGTGGTGATCTGTATATTTTTTGTTCCCATCTTCCACCGCCTCAAAGTGTTTACCGCCTACCAGTACCTTGAAGAAAGGTTTGATGGCAAGACCCGCAGTCTTACCTCATTCCTGTTCCTGCTGCAAAGAGGTTTGTCCACCGGCATCAGCGTATTCGCGCCTTCCTTGATCCTTGCTTCATTGTTCGGCTGGAATATCTACTGGACCAATCTTTTTATGGGCGGGCTGCTGATCATTTATACAGTAAGCGGTGGCGCCAAAGCAGTCGCCTACACCCAGCAACTGCAGCTCATCATCATATTCACGGGTATGTTCCTGGCTGGTTATATGGTGGTGAACATGCTTCCGGAAAATGTGGGTTTCACTGATGCATTGAAAGTAAGTGGTTCGCTGGGTAAGATGAATATCATTACAACCGGTTTCAACGAAAATGGTTTTAACTGGAGCGACCAGTATAATCTTTTCAGTGGTATCATTGGTGGTTTCTTCCTTGCTCTTTCCTACTTCGGTACCGACCAGTCACAGGTCGGGCGTTACCTCACTGCCCGCAGCATCGGTGAAAGCCGCCTTGGACTTTTGCTCAACGGACTGGTGAAAGTGCCCATGCAGTTCCTGATCCTATTACTGGGAGCCCTTGTATTTACATTTTATCTTTTTCACAAAGCGCCTGTTTTTTTTAACCAGGCTCAATTGTCAAGACTTGAAACATCGCAGTACAGGGATTCTTTCAAAATCGCAAATGCCCGTTATGACCAGTTGAGCGAGGCCAGGCAGGAAGCAGTCACACGTTTTTCGCTGGCCCTGGATAGTGATGATGACAATGCCATTGCTGCAGCAAAAATGAATTTGCAGAACCTGCAGAATGAATCAGACCTGGTGCGCCGGCAGGTGAAAGACTGGATCAATGCTTCAGGAGGTGATGGCAATGATGCGAATTATATTTTTTTGAATTTCGTGGTTACTTACCTGCCGGCAGGACTGGTGGGACTTTTAATTGCAATTATTTTCCTGGCCAGTTGGGGGAGCATCGCGGCCGCGCTTAATTCACTTGCCAGCAGTACGATGATTGATTTTCACCAGCGGTTTTCAAAGAAAACCATATTGCCTGAAAAAGAATACCGGATATCGCAGTGGTATACTTTGGGCTGGGGATTGTTTTGTATTGTAGTAGCCATGTTCACTTATAATGTGGGCAACAGTTTGATCGAAGCTGTGAATATCCTGGGTTCATTGTTTTACGGGGTGATCCTCGGGATCTTTTTAGTGGCTTTCTTTTTCAAAAAGATCAGGAGAGGAAATACTGTTTTTTATGCGGCTTTGCTGGCGGAAGCAGTTGTAATCCTAGTTTTCACGATGACAAGAATTCCATCACTGGATTTTAAACTTGGGTTTTTATGGTTAAATCCTATAGGGGCTCTTGGGGTGATATTTTTTAGTGTGGTATTAAATATTTTTACCGCCAATAAAGATGAGCGCCAAGTAAACGCTAAGTAATTTTTAGCCGGTAACACGGGAAGGCGGTAAGTAGTTATTACATTTTTGAAATGATCCTAAGTTGGCTTGGTTTACCAAATGGCTTATTGAATATTGTACTTTACTTACCGCCTTCCCGCCTTCCCGGCTATGCCTTTCATTTTTAAGAAAAATAGACAGTATCATTTGTTCATAGGACTTTATTCCTTGGTGTTAACCTGTCATGACTTTAGCGTAGGCTGCCCTTCTTTCCTGGCGGTAAAAAAAACCCGCCGTAGGCGGGTTTTAAAAAATATCGATTGAGTTTATTACTTCAGATTTTTCAGCAGATCCTCATTCAGTTTCACATAATCATCATTGGAAGCCTGCTTCGCCAGCTCCAGTGATTTATTGGCTGCTGTCCTGGCTTCTTCCTTCTTACCTAGTTTAGCAAGTGCATTGGCTTTCTGATGGAAAACCCAGAAAGCATTTGGGTTTTGCTGGATGGCCAGGTCAAACCATTCAACTGCCTGGTTCAGGTCACGGCCTGA
The DNA here is from genome assembly GCA_964460925.1 of uncultured Flavisolibacter sp. Lineage (GTDB taxonomy): Bacteria > Bacteroidota > Bacteroidia > Chitinophagales > Chitinophagaceae > Flavisolibacter. The sequence goes on from CAYWSQ010000005.1 coordinate 7,643, forward strand.
TTCCACGTAATACATGCCAGCCTGGAAATAAGGACGGTTATCTCTCAGGGCGTTGGCGATATCCTTAACCACTCTTGCATCAAACTCAGTACTGATCGGCAAGCGGGCAACTACATTATCCCACATCACGGCAATTTCTGCAGTGGAGGCTTTTACATTATCAAACTGGATGGTGAAGGTTTCTGTAACATCCTTTGTTGTTTCCGGCTTTGCTTTTACTCTCACCACATCCATATCCTGTTTGTAGGCAGTGGGACTGGTAACATTCAGTTGTTTGGTGATGATGAAGGTCCACTCGTTCTTATCAGGAATGGACAGCAATCCGTATTTGCCAGGAGCGATCTTTGTTCCGCCGATGATCACTGTATCAGAAAAATTCAGCGTAGTGGCATTGTTGGCACCGGTACGCCAAACTTTACCGAAGGGTACAAGGTCGCCGAAGATCTTACGGTCTTTTTTACCAGGCCTTGAATAACTCAGTTCGATATTACCGATTCCAAAATCCTGTTTTACGGTCTGGGCTGGACTGGGTTGCGGTGTTCTGAAACCTTGCGCGTCAGCGTTCATAAGCACTAGGCTGAGTGCGCAGCAGGCAAACAATTTTTTTAGCATGGTTAATTATTTTGGCGCAAATGTAAGAAAGATGCGCTTAGCGCCCGGCTTGCCGCCTCAGAACCTGATGGTGAGCCTTCCCTTGCCATTCCTGTTCCGCTTCCATTTTGGTCCTTCCCTGAGGAGGCGGATGGCTTCTTCATCACATTTCGTGCAGAGCGATTTAACTACGGCGATATTGACTGGTTCGCCTTTGCGGTTCACATCAAAAGAAAGTTCAACTTCACCGCCTGGCAGTTTTTTATACCTGATATCTTCGGGCTCCTTGATGTTGGAGGCGATATAATCGTCAAAACTTGCCCAGCCTACCGCGGGTTCGAGTGAATCTACCACCACGCGGCGCATCATGCCTTCTTTTGCTTTCTGGCTGTTGCCAAGCACTACCACTTCCGCCGCTTCATCCTTGGTGGGTTGCATAACAATATTGATTTGCTGACTGCTGTCGGCAAGGGATTTTCTTTCCGTGCCCATGGCAATTACCGCGGCGGTGTCAGGCGGGTTGCGGTAATATCCATCCTGGTTTCTCACCTGGTTGTTATTTTCCAGCATGGGCATGGAACGGTTGCGCAGGTCTGCATTCCGGTTCTCATTTCCCCTTACAATTGCATTGGTTTTATCAGTATAAATTCTATCATTCTGAGCCATCCTGTTCATCAGGAGACTGTCACTATTCAGCACAGGTTGGGTGGAAGCAGGAACATTGGCAGTAGGTGACATGGCAATAGCTGCAGGCTGCCTGGCTTCCGGTAAAGACCTGGTTTTTGTTTTCCTGGCCGCTACAGCATTCCTGGCAGGTTTTGCAGGGGCAGCTTCTACAGGGTCATTTCCTTCATTTGTAGTGGAAAATACCTGGTTATTCTCCGGGGCTGGATCCGTCTTAGTAGCAACACTGTCAGGTTTATTTTTATTGAACCGGGTCAGCTCTTCTGGTTTCTCTTGAATGGCAAGTGAATCATTATCCTGCTGCAAACCGGACAGCGCAAGCCAGGTACCTCCTGCGAGCACTAGGAGGATGGCCGCCACTTTGAGCCATTGGGGAACCATCCATACAGTCCTTCTTTTATTCTCACCCTGTTTTTCAAACAATCTTTCCCTGATGGACTGAAGGTCAGCGGCAGGTGTGGCCGTAAACTGGTAACCTTCCAGGGCATCGGCCAGGAAGGGATCATCCAGCGCTGCCTTTTCCAGGGCATGCATTTCATGTGCAGGCATCTGGCCGGCATGATATCTTGCGATATCCGCTGCTGAATATGTTTTATTTTCTGACTGCATTTTCCACGATTGATTTAGTCACCTGGCTTTCCATACAAATTTTAAGGTTCCTCCGGCCGTTCTGGATCAGGCTTCTGACCCGGTTCCATTCCATGCCTGTTGCCGCTACGATATCATTGTAACATTTGTCCTTCAGGTAAAACAGTTCTATCACCGCTTTTTGCTCTTCCTGGAGCTGGTTCATACAGTATTCCAGCTTCAGGAAGTTTTCTTCTTTATCGAGCTCGCCATTCAGATGCACGGTTTCTTCCGATTGCATAAGCTCCACATCGAAATTTACCGTAATGGCCTTTTTTTCGGAGCGGAGGCGCATGAGGCTGTGGTTTTTAGCCAGGGTATAGAGCCAGGCTTTGAAATTATCGACCTCATGCTTTAACAGTTTGGAAACGAGTTCCTCGTAAATATTGATCACCGCATCCTGTGCATCTTCAGGCTTCTTGAGGTATTTCAGGCACACACCATATACCAGCTCCATATAGCGCTGGTAAAGTTCTCCAACTAGCTGGGTATCATGTGAGCTTTTGTATAAAGCCACCAGTTCAGCATCGGGGAGGTTGCTCTTTGATATGTTCTTCAGAAAAGCCACTGTTCTAAAGTAAGAAGAAAAAAATTCCGGGGGGGTATGTGCAATCTGTTAAAATCCTGCATCCCTATGTTAATACACCCCTGTTATGAGAAAGATCAACCTGACTGTTCAATCACCCTGCCACGAAAACTGGGACCAGATGCAGCCTGCTGAGCAGGGAAAGTTTTGTGCTTCCTGTTGTAAAACGGTAACTGATTTTACGGGGATGAGCGACCGGCAGCTCGCGGATTTTTTCAAGAAGCCAAAAGAGAATATTTGCGGAAGGTTTTACGCCGACCAGTTGGAAAGAGATATTCTCATACCTAAAAAAAGAATTCCCTGGCTGCGTTATTTCTTCCAGTTTACGCTTCCGGCATTTGTACTTTTTTTGAAATCCTGCGGACAAAGATCTGAACTGGTGGGTGATGTGGTAATGATTAAAGAACAACCTGCAGAGAAACCTCTAATCCTCCTGGATGGAATTGTATTAAACGAAGTTGAAGCCCTGCCTCAACCTAAATTTAAATTACCGGAAGAAATGACGGGCGAATTTCAGCCGGAGATTACAGTAGGCATAATAATGCCTAATGAGGAAAAAATTGTTGAATTGAAGGATACTGTGACGTCCTTAAGAAATGATTTGTCTGCACCTGAATTTGAAGACACAATTGTTACTGCTAAAAAAGATATGGATACAGTAGTAATATCATTAACGGAATGCGATTCAAGGAGAATGCTCCTGGGTGGAATAGGAATAAAAGGAATACCATTAAAGGAAAAAGCCGAAGAATTTACACCAATTAAACCTGCACCAGTACCCCGGCTATTTCCCAACCCCGCGCAAGCTGGTGCTTTGATCACCATAGCTTATAAGGAAGAAGATTCGATGCCTGATATGGTGCAGATTTTCACTTCAGGCGGACAACTGGTACGGCAGGAAATAATTTCTGTGGCAAAGGATGCATCAGTTTTTAATCTCAACCTGCCTTCAAACTTAAAACCCGGTATGTACCTGCTCAAATTCAGTGATTCAAAAAATAATACGCACCACACGGAAAAATTGGTCATCCAATAAAACACATTTATGAAAAAAATTCAACTCGGTATACCAGAGCCTTGCCACGAGAACTGGAAAAATATGAAGCCTGAAGAAAAGGGCCGCTTCTGCAATTCCTGCCAGAAGACAGTTATGGATTTCAGGAATATGAGCGACAGCCAGCTTGCTGAGTTTTTCAAAAAGCCGGCGGGGACAGTCTGTGGCCGGTTCCATGCCGACCAGTTGAACCGCGATATCACCATTCCACGCAAACGTATTCCCTGGGTGAAGTATTTTTTCCAGTTTTCAATTCCGGCTTTCCTTTTTTCGATGAAATCTGCAGCGCAAGGAAAGGTTGTTCTGCAGGAAAAGGCAGCAGGACAAAGTATAAAATCAGCCGCTGCCAGGTTGAATGATAAAATAATTGAAGAAGAATTAAGGAATGACAGCATCATAGTTTCCGGGAAAGTATTTGATGAAGTTGGTACTCCAATTGGTGGAGCGACAATAATGATCTGGGGTACCACTTCAGGTACAGTTACAAAAGAGGATGGTAGTTTCAGATTGTTGTGTAAAATTGGCGACAGGCTGATCGTGAATTCAGTAGGATATTTAACTGTAGAAATGAAAGTGACTAAAGCGTCACAGAATATCTCACTGGTCCAGGCTCAGATGGAATGGATGGGATTGATAGTGTCATACCCGGTAGATGAAAAAAGGAAAGAAGAAATTCCATTAATTACTAAGACTACCGACAGTTCCAAAAAAGTATTGAATATATTTCCAAACCCTGTTAGCTCCGGACAATCTATTAGAATTGAAGTAAAGCAATTGGAAAAAGGAAATTACGATGTAAGAGTTCTAGCTGCTGATGCTTCAATAATCCGAAGCCGTAATTACCAGCATCAAAAAGAAAATAACTGGATTGAAGAAGGTTCGGTGGGTTTAAAAACTGGTAGCTATTATATTCAATTTATAAACAAGCAGACCGGCAAGGTGTTTACCGAAAAATTTATTGTTCAATAACCACTTCCTTATTTTTTAAAACCAGGGTGAAACTGCTGTAGTGTTTTTCTTAAAAACTCCCGGTCAAGATGGGTATAGATCTCCGTGGTGGTGATGCTTTCATGTCCCAGCATTTCCTGCACTGCACGAAGGTCGGCACCGCCTTCTACCAAATGCGTGGCGAAGGAATGGCGGAAGGTATGCGGTGAAATATTTTTGTTGATTTCCGCCTTGGCCGCCAGGTCTTTGATGATGAGAAAGATCATGACCCTGGTGAGTCTTTTACCCCTGCGGTTCAGGAAAACGATATCTTCTTCTCCTTTTTGTATGGATTGATGGTTTCGCACGGTCTTCCGGTAAATCTCAATAAACTTTATTGCTGTTCTTCCCACAGGCACCAGCCTTTCCTTGTTTCCCTTGCCGATCACGCGGATAAAGCCAATTTCCGGGAATAACTGCGAAAGTTTGAGATTCACCAGTTCCGTTACCCGCAGTCCGCAACTGTACATCGTTTCCAGGATGGCCTTATTCCGTGTTCCTTCCGGTGTGCTGAGGTCAATCACACTGATCATTTTTTCGATCTCTTCAAAACTCAGCACATCAGGCAATGATCTTTTCAGCTTGGGTGCTTCAAGCAGGGTGGTGGGGTCTGTTTTAGTGATATCCTCCATCAGGCAGTACTTATAAAAAGTACGGATACCTGAAATGATCCTGGCCTGTGAAGAAGGGGTCATTCCCAGTTCAGCTACCCATTGCACAAATTTTTGCAGATCCTTCAGCTCCAGTTGCGCGGGATTTTTTTTAAGTCCGGATGCCTGCAGAAAACTGGTCAGCTTATCCAGGTCAGTAAGATAGGCAGTGATGGAATGCTCTGAAAGTGATCGTTCCAGTTGCAGATAAGCCCTGAATCCTTTTTTATAGGGTTCCCACATGCAGCGAAGATGAATAAAAGGAAGGAATTATTTCATAAGGATCATGAGCCTTTCAACCTTTCACGCCATTCACAAGTTGCAAACATTCTGATCTTCCCATTATATCCTCACCCATGCGATTGAAATTTTATTTCTATTTTTCCGGCCATGTCACACTACCGCAGAAAATTTGAACAGAACGTAGCCATACACCGTTCCAGGCTCAGACGCTTTCTTACGAAAGTTGAAAACAATCCTCCACGCCAGCTTGACCAGTATGCATTTCAAATCAACCAGGAAGTTTGGAGTGAAGTGGATTGCCTGGCCTGTTCCAATTGCTGCCGCAAGATGAGTCCTACTTACAATACAAAGGACATCATCCGGATCTCCGCGCACCTGGGTATGTCGCCCCGGCAGTTCAAAGAAAAATGGCTGTATAAGGACAGCGATGGCGACTGGCAGAACCGGATCAAACCCTGCCAGTTCCTTGACAGGAAAACCAATATGTGTTCGATCTACGAAGTGCGCCCGGCCGACTGCGCAGGCTTCCCCCACCTCGCGAAAAAGAAAATGACGGATTACATGCATGTGCATAAACAGAATGTGCAGTATTGTCCCGCTACTTTCAGGATGGTGGAGAAGTTGATGGAGGTGGTGAAGGCCATTGGCTGATTGCTTTTGGCTATTGGCCTGTGTACTACCACGTGGATTTCGTATGTTGATTCTGAAATAAATGAAACTACTTACCGCCTTCCCGCCTTCCCGGCTATCTTCTCAATAATAAAGCAAGGCCGGTAAGGCGGTAAGTAGTTTATCATGTTCGATAAGTTCTCTGCTAATCCAGACTACAGATTATCGACTTTTGACTTTTGATTTTTGACTTTTGCCTTTCACAAATAAACATCTTCAATAAAAAAATACTCCGGTTCAAACTTCGGGTGCATGGTGATGGAAAGAATATCCAGGTGAAAATTATCGTACTCAGGATGTTGGTACAGGTATTCATCCACGCCCTTTAACAGGTCCCTGATCTTTTTGGGTTTTACGTTATCCTCCGGCTGTCCATACAGGTAAGAAGACCTTGTTTTCACTTCAATAAAATGCGGAAGGCCATCTTTGATGGCAACAATATCGATCTCGTACCTCGAAAAGCGCCAGTTCTTCTGAAGGATCCTGAATCCTTTTTTAACCAGCCAGGCTTCCGCGAGCAGTTCGCCTTCCTTCCCAAGTTCATTATGTTCGGCCATGATTATCTTTAAAGCAAAATATTGATTGATGGATCAGAACGGAGGGGTTTTTTCCCTGAAAGGCGTGGTGCAAAATTATTCCTGGGGCGGGTTTGATTTTTTACCTTCCCTGCTGGGCATTCCCAACGAGGACAATAAACCCTTCGCTGAATACTGGATGGGGGCTCATCCCAACCATCCTTCCCTGGTGACAGGCAGGAATATTCCGCTCAATCAACTGATCGGATCCGACAAAAACAAATACCTCGGTCAATCTTCAAAAGATTTTGAATCCCTGCCTTTCCTGCTGAAGGTCCTTGATGTAAGACAGATGTTATCCATACAGGTACACCCTGATATTGCATCAGCCCGGAAGGGTTTCGAGGAAGAAGAGAAGAAAGGAATCGCTGTGAATGCACCCAACCGGAATTATAAGGACCGCAATCATAAGCCTGAACTGATGGTGGCTCTCGGAGATTTTTATTTGCTGCATGGTTTTAAGGATAAACCGGCTTTGAAAAATATCCTGCAAAACGTACCGGAACTGAACTGGCTGCTGCCTGTTTTCGCGGAAGGGGATTACAGGAAACTGTACGAAACAGTGATGCATTTACCAGAGGCAGAAGTGAATGAGAAACTAAAGCCTTTACTGGAAAGGATCCTTCCTTTATATCAAAAGAATCAGCTCATAAAAGCATCAGAAGATTTCTGGGCAGCGCGGGCCTTCAATAATTTTTGCAAGGACGGCAATTATGACAGGGGCATATTTTCCATTTATTTTTTCAACCTCCTGCATCTTACAAAAGGAGAGGGCATCTTTCAACAGGCGGGACTGCCCCATGCCTATCTTGAAGGACAGAACGTGGAAGTAATGGCCAATTCGGATAATGTGCTGAGGGCAGGCCTCACGGATAAACATATTGACATCAGTGAACTCATGAAACATGTGAAGTTTGAGGCGACAATACCTGGCATCATTCAACCCGGAGGATCACATACGGCCTATCTTTCACCGGCAAAGGAATTTGAACTTCATCACTACCAGTCAGAACAGGAAAGCCTGGAATTGAATGCAATCTCTCCTGAGATCTTATTGCAACTCGAAGGGCAGTCAGAAATTGAACAGGGCAATGAAAAATGGCAGATGAAGCCCGGCAGCGCTGTTTATATATTGCCTGGCATTTCTTACCGTGTAGCCACCACGGCGCATTCCAGCCTGTTCAGGGTAATCGTGCCGGGCGTTGAAAACTAATTGAAAATATCGTTTTACTTGCTTTATTTTTGCCGCAGTTAAATTTGATCCATGAAATTGAAATCACCTGTTTTTATCGCGCTTATCCTGCTGGTTGTAGTGGGTTCCGTATTCCGTGTAGCCGGATTTGCACCGCAGATTGCCATGGCCATTTTTGGTGCCGCAGTTATCAAGGATAAAAGACTTGCTTTTGCCCTTCCCTTATTGTCGATGCTGATCTCCGACCTGGTTTACCAGTTGCTGTTCACCATGGGTTATATGCCTTACAGCGGTTTTTACAGGGGTGCCAGTTTTTATGACAGCCAGGTGCTGAATTATATTTTACTTGGATCTCTTGCCCTGTTTGGATTTTACGCCAGCAACCTTAAACTGGGAAGGATCATTACTGCTATCATTGCCGCGCCGGTATTTTATTTCCTGGTAAGTAATTTCCTGGTATGGATCGGTGGTGCCGGTTATGTTAGGTCCCAGACCTTCGAAGGACTGATGATGTGTTATAGTGATGGACTGCCCTTTTTAAGGAGCAGCCTTGTGAATACAGCGGTATTCTCAACAGTATTGTTTGGAGGATATTTCCTGGTGAATTATTATATGTTGGAGAGGAAAAAAGAGATGATTTGATTTTCCTTCTAGAATTTTATATCAAACCCGGCTCAATGCCGGGTTTTTTGTTTAACCGCCAAGTACGCCAAGGGCGCAAAGAAGACGCAAAGTATATTCGAACAGTCTTTGCGTCTCCTTCGCGTTTTCTTCGCGGCCTTTGCGGTTAAAAAATACATAGCCGGGGAGGCGGGAAGACGGTAAGTAGAGTCATTAATTACTCGAATGAACTACCACTTTTGCAAAAGCTATGTCCATGCAATTCGGACTACAGACTACCGACTACCGACTTACTAATACTCATCATTCTCTAACGCCTCCGACTTTGAACTTTCAACTTTGAACTTTGAACTGTTCACATTAACAGCCTGTCCGGATCCATCTCATACCCTTCATCCACCAGCAAATCCCTTCCATCAGCAGCAGTCGTGGCGAGTTCATCACACCGGTTATTGTACGGATTATCAGCATGGCCCTTCACCCAAACAAATTTTACATGGTGTTTTTTGTAGAGGTCATAGAATCTCACCCAGAGATCCTTGTTCTTTTTTCCTTTCGCGAAATTGGTGGCCAGCCATTTGTTCAGCCAGCCTTCCTTGATGGCTTTTACAATGTATTGAGAGTCGGTATACACCGTGATGCTGAGCCCTGTTTTTTTCATGGCCTCCAGCGCAGCAATCACACCCATCAGTTCCATCCGGTTATTGGTGGTCTTGCGATAACCCTGCGATAACTCTTTTCTTTTATCACCAAACATCAGGATGGCACCATAGCCACCCGGGCCTGGGTTGCCTCTTGAAGAGCCATCCGTATAAACAATGATTTCTGTTGACATGAAAATTATTTTACCAACAAGAAACCAAGGGCGCAAAGTTCTTGTGCCCCTTCTTCCCTTGGCGGTTAAAATTAAACCTGGAAAACCCCCGTACTAAAATTTTCCATTACAGGATTATGATCTGCCGCGTGGATCGCTTCTGAAATATACCTGCGTGTATCCACAGGATCAATGATAGCATCTACCCATAAACGTGCTGCTGCATAATAAGGAGAAGTCTGCTTTTCATATCGGGCCTTGATCTCGTTAAGCAAACGGTTTTCTTCTTCATCCGAAATCACCTCACCTTTCGATTTTAAAGCTGCCACCTGGATCTGCAACAGGGTTTTTGCCGCCTGGTCACCACCCATAACAGCGATACGTGCCGTTGGCCAGGCATAAATGAACCGGGGATCATAAGCTTTGCCGCACATGGCGTAATTGCCCGCACCGTAAGAATTTCCAATGATGATGGTGATCTTGGGTACAACTGAGTTGGCAACGGCGTTCACCATCTTAGCGCCATCCTTGATGATGCCTGAATGTTCGCTGCGACTGCCCACCATATATCCTGTTACATCCTGGAGAAAGACCAGTGGGATTTTTTTCTGGTTGCAATTCATGATGAAGCGGGCTGCCTTATCCGCACTGTCATTATAGATCACACCACCCATTTGCATTTCTCCTTTCTTACTCTTGACGATCTTACGCTGGTTAGCTACGATGCCAACTGCCCAACCATCTATCCGTGCATAACCGCAAAGAATGGTTTTGCCATAATCCTGTTTGAACTGGTCGAAACTGTTTTCATCCACGATCCGCTCGATCACTTCCACCATATCGTATGGTTTGGTATTGTCAACCGGTACCACGGAGGGTAATTCTTTAGTGTCCTTGCCAGGCTTTTTTGATTTAATGCGGTCGAAGCCGGCTTTTTCTTTTTTGCCGATCTTGTCAATGATCTTTTTTACCTGGTCAAGACATGCTTCTTCGGTTTTGAATTTATAATCGGCAATACCGGAGATCTCTGTATGGGTAACTGCCCCGCCCAGGGTTTGGGTATCGATATCTTCACCAATGGCTGCCTTTACGAGGTAAGGTCCTGCAAGGTAAATGGAACCTGCTTCCTCTACCATCAGTGTTTCATCGCTCATGATGGGCAGGTAGGCGCCACCGGCCACACAGGCACCCATTACGGCTGCAATCTGCACGATGCCCTGCGCGCTCATGCGGGCATTGTTATAAAATATTTTTCCGAAATGTTCCTTGTCGGGAAAGATCTCATCCTGCATGGGCAGGAATACCCCGGCACTGTCAACGAGGTAGATCACAGGCAGGTGATTCTGCATGGCGATCTCCTGCATGCGCAGGTTTTTTTTGCCGGTGATGGGAAACCAGGCCCCGGCTTTCACGGTCTGGTCATTGGCCACGATCATGCACTGTCGTCCGCTTACATAACCGATACCGGAAACGGTTCCGCCTGCGGGACAGCCGCCCTGTTCTTCATACATTTCAAAACCGGCAAAAGCGCCGAGTTCAATGAAGTCTGAATCTTTATCGAGGAGATAGGCGATCCTTTCGCGGGCGGTGAGTTTGTTTTTTTCTTTTTGTTTAGCAATGGCTTTTTTACCTCCGCCTTCATGGATCTTCTGGAGGTACTGGTTCATTTTCTCTATTAAAGCAGGCATAGCAACCTTTTCAGTGGTACTCATGAAACAAATATAGTCTGAACCTTGAATAGGAAGGCTTTTGGCTGATAGCCTTGGGGTATTGGCTTGATTTTAAGAAATGCTATTGCGGGAAACCCGAAAAAAAAGGGATATAGCCGGTAAGGCGGTAAGGCGGTAAGTAGTTGTTGACGTTCGAATAATCATTTCTATTTCAGAAATATAATTTTTGAGGATGAGAATCCATTCAAAAATTAATGAAATTATTTACCTTCTTCCCGCCTTACCGGCTATTTATCTTTATTCAGCAAAGGCTAACGAAACGGCTTTTCTCTTTGGCCAGGGAAAGGCTCTCGTGTTAAATTAAGCCGCAATGAATGATTATCTTTAATACGGCCATTCATTATTAAACCCGCAGCCATGGATAAAAATGAATCTTTAAAAAAAGAAGAACAGGATACCAATGACCAATCAGGCAATCATAAAAATCCTGAAACGGGGTTCACCGAAGTAAAGAATGCCAGTGCATCCGGACTGGGCTCCATGGGCAAAAATGCAGAGGAACCTACCAGCACTGAAAAGCGGGATGAGGATTGATTATTTGTTCCACTCTAAATAATAACCACTGCCTCCACCCAAGCCACCGGTTTCATAACGAAATCTTAGCCGGTTCAATGTGGGTGATACCGTAAGGGAATAACTATTTCCCAAACCTGGTGGTAGCCAGGTATGACCATCCGGGTACAATCCTGAATAGGTAAGCTGAATATTATTCACAGACAGTACTGAATCATTTATCCTTACTATTTCGAGGGATTCATTTCCCACTGTATCCAGTACTACCGGCTGAAGATTGCTCCAGTAAAAATCAACTTTCATGCATTGATATACTCCGGCTACCCTGAGAGATAATTGCTCCTGTTTTTCCTTAGTACAGGATACGAATAATAACATAGCTATGAATAACCTGGTTGACATGCTGAAAATTTACTAAATCATATTGATAACAGGCAGCATGTTTCATTTTTTGCCGGTTTCATCCCTTTTTCTTCCTCCCAATATCCCGGTTCACACAGTTTTCAAATTCTGCTAATACATCTGAAATTATTGATAACCAACGATCAATACCAAGCATAATTCTTCAATCAGAAACATACGGTTCAATTCATGTTAAAACACCGGCAAATCCTGTGTTCCTGCCCTTTTCCGCCATCAAAAATGCATTAACTTGGGCGTACTAAACTTCTGGACTGCTTTTGTTATTTAAAAAATTTCTGGTAGGGCTCCTGCTGCTGTCAGCGGCCGCCACTACCCACGCCCAATTACAGATCGTACCCCAGGCAAATGCCCAGGCACTGGCCCAAAAACTTGTTGGTCCCGGTGTTACCATCAGTAATGTCACCCTTACAGGTTCCAATCTTTCCACCGCATTTTTCTATAACCAGGGAGGCATCGCCCTGGGCCTTGACAGCGGTATCGTGCTTTCCACCGGGCGTGTGCTTACCGATGGAGCCAATGGCCTCAACGGGCCCGCCTCAGTCCTGGCAAGTTCCAATACCAATACGCCCGGTGATCCCATGCTTTCGGCCCTGGTGGCGCCGCGGCCTACCAATAACGCGGTGATCCTTGAATTTGATTTTGTGCCGGCAGGGGATAGTGTCAAATTCAGTTATGTATTCAGCTCTGATGAATATCCCAATTTCAACTGTTCCAATTTCAATGATGTTTTTGCTTTCTTCATCAGCGGTCCCGGTATCGTAGGCAACAAGAACCTTGCACTTGTTCCCGGAACCGACATTCCCGTATCCATTAATTCCATCAATAACGGAATTCCAGGTGGTGGGGGCAATATTACTACCTGCAACAACATGGGTGCCGGTTCACCCTTTACACAGTACTATGTAAATAATACCAACAACCAGTTTTTTACACATAACGGGCATACCGTGGTGCTTACAGCAAGGGCCAGGGTTCAGCCCTGCCAGGTTTATCATCTTCGCATAGCAATTGCTGATGTGCAGGACAACTCTTTCGACAGCGGTGTATTCCTGGAAGCGGAAAGTCTCCGTTCCGATCCCATAGAAGTAGTAAGTGCCAATCCTGAACACAATGGTGTTCCCTACCTGGTGGAAGGCTGCCAGACAGGAGGCTTCAAAATCCTGCGTTCCAAAAAATCACCTTATGCCCAGCAGGTAAATATTGTGTATGGCGGTTCCGTAATACCCGGCACTGATGTACAGGCCCTGCCTGCTACAGCCATCATACCCGCGGGTGATTCGGTGGTATTTGTGCCCATTATCCCGGTAGTGGATAATACTTCAGAAGGTACTGAACTGCTGAAGATCTTTATTTCCAACGGCTGCATTGTATCCAATGTATTCCTTGACAGTATTGAAGTGCAGTTGCGTGATTATGATACACTTGCTTTGCAACCTTCCGGCACCATCGGTTTCTGCACCAGCACACCATTACAGCTTACTGCTGACGGATCCTATACCAGTTTCCAGTGGTCACCGGCTGCGCCACTTAACAATGCCTCGATCGGTAATCCCATTGCTTTCATCACATCGGCCACAACTTTCATCTGTACTGCAACTGCTGGCAACTGTAACGCGATGGATTCTGTAACAGTATCCCCCAAAAAACTGAAACTCGTTTCCACCAAGGGGGTAGAGTGTAAAGGTGGAACCACCGGTGAGATCAGGGTTGCCGGCGGGTGGGAATGGACCGCTCCCGTACAATTCAGCATCGACGGCGTAAATTATGTGAATGATTCAACTTTTACAGGACTTGCCGCAGGCATGCACACTGTAAGTATCAGGGATGCGACCGGCTGCGTGGATGTGATGCAGGTCGAATTATTGCAGACCTTCCCGGACCTGTTGCTGAGCGACAGTGTTGTTACAGCATCCTGCACAGGTTCCAACGGCCAGGTATTTCTTACTTCCTCCGGAGGTAAACCCGGGTACAGTTTCGCGGTTGACAATGGTAATTTTAATGCTTCGCCTGTCTTTACCGTTAATGGCGGCCAGCATCTTGTAAAAGTGAAGGATGCCAATAACTGCCTCACATCTTACGAAATCACGGTGGCAAACGATCCGGCCATTGTGCTCAATACAATTACCAAGGCGGCCACCTGCAGCGGCAATGCTGATGGTAAACTCTACATCACTGCCAGCGGCGGCAGCGGTGAATACCAGTATTCCATCAATGGCATCAACTACCAGCAGGCCGACAGCTTTTTTGTGAATGTTGGAACGGTAAATGTTTTTGTAAAGGATAACAAGGGATGTACGGCCACCACTACGGCCTCAGTTGATTTGCTGCAAACGGTATTTGTGCAGGCAGGCAATGATACCACCATCTGCCAGGGCCAGGCAGTACAGATGCAGCCTGAATCCAATGCTACCGTCTTCAACTGGAATATTACACCGGGTTTATCCAATCCCAACACCAGGAACCCCATTGCCAGGCCTGATATCACTTCTACGTTCATTGTGCATGCCACAACCGGCATCTGCACCGTTCATGATACTTTAACCATCAACGTACTTCCCGCACCTGTGGCCAATGCAGGCCGTGATTCTTCTGTCTGCATCGGTGGCACAATACGCCTCAATGGAAGTGGCGGACTAAGTTATTCCTGGCTGCCGGCATCACAGGTCAGTGATCCCCTGATCGCCAATCCAACGGTTACACCGGCGCAGCAAACAGCATATTACCTGCAGGTGAAGGATGCCAACGGTTGCACTTCGCTGAAATATGATACAGTAGTGATCTCACTGGTACCGGCCGTACAGGCTTTTGCGGGAAGGGATACCTCCATCAGCCTGGGCCAGCCCCTGCAACTTAATGGCCGCGACCTGGGCAACAGCGGTGTAAACAAATATGAATGGTCCCCCACAACTTACCTCAATGATGGATTTATTGCCAATCCTATAAGCAATCCTCCACGGGATATCACATACAAGCTCACCCTGACAACGCCGGAAGGATGTACAGGTTCTGATTTTATTTCGGTGAAAGTATTTGCAGGTTCAGATATCTATGTGCCATCGGCATTTACACCTAATGATGATGGAAAGAATGATATTCTAAGGCCTATACCTGTTGGCATGAAAGAACTGCGTTACTTCAGGGTGTACAACCGCTGGGGTCAACTGGTATTCTCCACCAATAGCAGCGACCGTGGATGGGATGGTAGAGTGGGTGGACAAAAACAATCCACCGGCACCTTCGTGTGGATCGCTGAAGCGGTGGACTACAAGGGAACAACTGTTACAAGGAAAGGAACTGTTAGCATCATCCGTTAAACAATATTTTTTTAAAAAACCTGTTCAGAAGGAATGCGGTCAATATTATTGATGTTCCTGGTCTGCACACTCCCGGCCTTCACATCCGATCCTGAAATTGAAAAAGAAGAAGCGGAAAAAGCATTTTTGTTTCTCAACAGTGTAAGAACGCAGCCAGATCAACACCTGCAGCAATTCAGTTTTCTGAAGACTGTTAACGCACGTGCGGCATTAAAGTGGAATGATACCCTCGCTAAAGTGGCGGAAGCAAGAGCGCTTGACCTTGCCAGGAGAAATTATTTTGCCCACGTGGATCCTGAAGGAAGGGGTGTGAATTATCACATCAATAAAGCTGGTTATATTTTGCAAAAAGAATGGATTGCGGAAGAAGATGCCAATTATTTTGAATCGCTTAGTGCCGGAAGCGTTTCCGGTATTGATGCCATCAACAACCTGCTGGTAGATGCAAACACACCTTCTTTGGGCCACCGCAAACATTTGCTTGGTCTATCTACCTGGGATTCCTCTCTTGTTGATATTGGCATTGGCTATGTAAAAGCTCCGTCTTCTACCTATTCCAGCTATGCCTGCGTGATTATTGCCAAGCGTAACTGGTAAACCTGTAAATTCATGCTCTCAAATAACAGCCTATGATACAGAAATTGGGCCTGTCCCTTTTTTTTATTTTAGCATTACTCACCATTAATGCGCAGAACCTGGATCTCTTCCAGAAAAAAGTATTTGTTCAAGATGGGGACAGTTTATTATACCGCCAGTTGCTCCCTGAAAATTATGACCCGCAAAAAAAATATCCTCTCATAGTTTTCCTGCATGGTGCCGGTGAAAGAGGCAATGATAATGAGAAGCAGCTCATTCATGGAGCTAAACTTTTTTTGAGGGATGATATCAGGAAAAATTTTCCGGCTATTGTTATTTTTCCCCAATGCCCTGCCAATAGCTGGTGGGCGAATTATAAATTTTCCAGGGACAGTGCAGGGAAGAATGTTTTTATTGTGCAGCCCGACCAGCCGGCCACGCGGCCATTAGAACTGGTGGAACTACTCATTGAAAAATTCACATCCTCTGGCGAGGCGGATAAAAAAAGGATGTACGTGGGTGGATTGTCTATGGGAGGCATGGGAACTTTTGAAATTACCCGCCGCAATCCCAAATTATTTGCCGCAGCTTTTCCTATCTGCGGTGCAACAGATGAAGCAATTGCTCCCGAGGTGAAAAAGATCAGTTGGTGGATCTTTCATGGCGCCAAGGATGATGTGGTGCCGCCTGCTTCTTCCATAGCCATGGCTGCTGCTCTCAAAAAAGAAAAAGCGGATGTAAGGTTCACGCTCTATCCCGATGCCAATCACAATAGCTGGGATCCCGCTTTCGCGGAAAGAGACCTGCTGCCCTGGTTATTTTCAAAAAAGAAATAATTGATTATGATGATAAGGTTCTTCCAGCTTGCTTTGGTGCTCGTATTGTTTCAGAATTGCAATATGCAGTACCGCGAACCCTCTGCAGGTGTGCCATTTGATTCGCCTAATAATGAAGTAGTGTACCACCTGGTGCAAAGAAGTTTTTATGACAGTAATGGTGATCTCCATGGTGACCTCAACGGTCTCAGGTCAAAACTGGACTACCTGCAGGACCTGGGCGTGACTTCTGTTTTATTACTGCCACTTTATGAATCGATTTATTACCATAATTATTTTACGGGCGATTATGAAAAGATCGATGAGGAATTCGGAACGAAAGAAGATTACCTGGCCCTGGTGAAAGACATGCACAGCCGCGGCATGAAGCTTTATATGGATATGGAAACACAATACATCACGGAAGATCATTTGTGGTGGCGTGATTCCTATAATAATCCTGCATCACCTTACAGTGACTATATATATTATAGGGGTCCGGGCAATACCAACCCGGAGACTATCATTTTTGATCTTACTGAATTGCGAGGCTATAATGATTCTGTGCGCAAGATTACTACTCTCAATCTCAACAATGAAAAAGTAAAGGAATATTTTACTGGTTTGTACAAATATTGGGTTGATCCTAATGGTGATGGTGATTTCAGTGATGGTGTGGATGGCTTCCGTCTCGATCATATGATGGATGACCTGGATAACAAGGGCAGGTGGACCAATCTTTTTGAAAATTTCTGGAAACCTCTCATCAAACAGTTAAAAGAAGTGAACCCGAAACTGGTATTCATTGCAGAACAGGCCAACTGGGCTTCACTCGGACTCGATTACCTGGAGGATGGACTGGTGGACAGGGTATTTGCTTTCCGTATTGCATTCGAGATCCGCAATTTCAATAAGGCCAAACTTGAAAACATGGCCGATTCAATCTTTGGTTTTACACCCCGCGATAAACAACAGATGTTATTTATCGAGAATCACGATATGCCCCGCTTTTCCTACGAGGTAAAAAAAGATCCGGGAAAACTTAAGGTTGGCGCGGCACTGAATCTCCTCATGGGAGGCATTCCCACTATATATTATGGCCAGGAAATCGGAATGTATGGAGTGGGAGAGTGGAAGAAATGGGGCATGACCGATGCCAATGAAATTCCGGTACGCGAAGCATTCGAATGGTACGCTTCCGATACCCTGAACGGGATGTCGTTCTGGTATAAAAATACAGGACCCTGGTGGGACAGCAGCAATGTAAGGCCCAATGATGGAATCTCACTGGAAGAACAGCGCAGTGATGCGAATTCACTCTGGACCTATTATAAAACCCTGATCGCGCTGCGCAAATCCAACCCGGCTATTGTGGATGGCCTGTACCAGACCCTTCCAAATAACAATGACAGTGTGTTCAGCTTCCAGAGATACCTGAACGACCGGTCAGTTGTTGTCATTGCCAATTTTTCGGGGCAGCCACAATCCGCAGAGATCAACCTGGAAGAAAGTAAAAAACTTCCGGGCAGTGAGGCAAAGATCATCTGGGGCACTGCAAAGCCTGAACCATCCGGCAATAAAATAAAACTGCAGTTGGCTCCTCATGAAGTGGCCGCCTGGGAATACCGGAAGTAGTCCATGGTCCATGGTCCATGGTCCATGGACAGTTAACCAGATCATAGAAAATTCACCCAGCCTGCGCTGAAGTATTCACCATTCACCATTGGCTATTCACCAATGGATAATGTTCTTCTTTTTAATCACTATGTATCAAAACTATCTCAACAATCCCCTTGATATTTCCCCTGATTTCCGGGAGACCGATCATGAATATTTTATTCCTGGAAATATTAAGGACTTTGATACAACCAGGGGGAAAGGAAAACTGCAATGGCTTTATCACCGTTACCAGTTTGACTGGTTTTTCAACAAGATTGATAAGCATCTCCAGCAACTGGAAAATAAAGGTGCGCCCTTCCAGGATTATGATCTTCATCCTGAATGTGATCTTTCAGTTCAATTCACCGGTCCGCGTACCATCAGGCTGCGCATGAAGACCAACACTGTTCTTCGCAAAGACGAGCCCTCCCTGATGCTTGTTTCAGAACCGGGGCAGTTCAATGCAACGGTTAAAGAACAGGATGGCGCCGTAAAATATTCAACTGCTTTTGGAGCGGTAACGATTCAGAAACATCCTTTCAAGCTGGAAGTATTTGATGCTGATGGAAAAAAACTCACCTCCACGCAAAGCATTGATGAACTGCAGGCCATGCATTCCAAGGCCATGCCTTTCTCATTCATCAAACGCAGTACAGATTATTCAAGAAGCATTGCAGCTTCTTTTTCTCTTTCACCGGGAGAAAAGATCGTGGGTTGCGGTGAATCATTCACTTCGTTAAATAAGAGAGGACAGAAGATCGTATTGTGGACATCAGATGCCCAGAGCACAGCCTCGACGCAGATGTATAAGCCCATTCCTTTTTTTATCAGCAGCAGAGGTTATGGCATGTTCATGCATAGCAGCGCTCCCATGAGTTTCGATTTCGGTCATACCCACGATGGGAGTCTTTGTTTGTATAATGGAGATGATGAACTGGATCTTTTTATTTTCCTTGGATCCCCCCGTGAAGTTTTGGATGCTTATACAGAATTGACAGGGAGGCCCCCCTTGCCTCCTTTATGGTCCTTTGGTTTGTGGATGAGCCGTTTTAGCTACAGGTCGCAGGAGGAAGTGAGGAAGGTGGCTTCAGGTTTAAGAAAGGCCAGCATTCCCTGTGACGTGATTCACATTGATGCGGGCTGGTTCAAAAAGGGGATCAACTGCGATTTTGAATTCTGTAAGGAACAGTTTCCGGAACCCCAACACATGATGAAGGAACTGAAGGACGATGGATTCAGAACATCTTTATGGCAGATCCCTTATTTCACACCGCTCAATCCCATTTTCAATGAAGTGGTGGAGCAGGGTTTGTATGTGCGAGATGGCAAAGGGGGCATTGCAACAGAAGACGCCATCCTGGATCTTACCAATGAAAAAACCGTGAAATGGTACAGCAGTAAAATCAAAGCGCTGTTGAAGCAGGGTGCTTCCGTGATCAAGGCTGATTTTGGAGAAGCCGCACCTTTCAAAGGCATTTATGCTTCCGGTAAGAGCGGGTTTTATGAACATAATTTATACCCACTTCGTTATAACCAGCTCATTTCTTCTCTCACAGAATCTGTAACAGGTGAACCTATCATCTGGGCAAGAAGTGCCTGGGCAGGCAGCCAGCGTTACCCCCTGCATTGGGGCGGGGATGCTGAAGTGTCAGACGCAGGCATGTCTGGCAGTTTGCGTGGTGGACTTTCGTTAGGGTTAAGCGGTTTCAGTTTCTGGAGTCATGATATCGGTGGATTTTCAGGAAGTCCCAATGAAGAATTGTTTTTGCGCTGGGCTTTCTTTGGTTTATTCAGTTCACACAGCCGCGTGCACGGTTTCCCGCCAAGAGAACCCTGGGAATTCAGCGAAGCCTTTCAAAAAACTTTCCGTGCCATTGTTGAATGCCGTTACCGGCTCATGCCCTACATCTACACACAGGCAGCTGTTGCATCCAGAGAAGGAATGCCCATGCTGAAAGCCTTATTGATGGAATGGCCAGGAGATCCTGTGTGCTGGACCATTGAAGACCAGTACCTGCTGGGTGAAAGCATGCTGGTGGCACCAATAATGGAAGCAGCACAAACATCACGCAATGTGTACCTGCCGGAGGGCAATTGGGTTGATTATTTTACAGGAAGGATCTATGAAGGCCAACAATATCATACGATAAATTCATCGGGTATTCCCGGTGTGCTGATGGTGAAATGGGGCAGCCTGCTTCCCGTGATCGCACTGGCACAATCTACCAGCCGCATGAATTTTGAAGAAACCAGTTTTGTTGCCTTTGGTGATGATAAAGCATCTGGTCAATTATATTTCAAAAACAAACTGCTTAAACTTGAAGCAGAAAATAAAAACCCGTGGAAGTTGACAGGTGCTGATTTCAGTATTCGTGGTTATGATGAATAACCACGGAGAAAACTTTTAGATTAAATTACACCTACAAATAATTGCTATGCTACAGGAAATCAGTTTACCAGCACTTGATAATGATTACAACATTTCTTCCAGCCAGGTGGACCAGTTCAGGAAAGAAGGACATACACTCACACCCGGTTTGCTTCACCCAGATGAAGTGAAAGCCTATCGCCAGGTGCTGGTGGAAGCGGCTGAAAAATACAACACGGAAAAAAGAAAAATGGAGGATCGTGATACTTATGGTAAAGCTTTTTTGCAGATCATGAACCTCTGGAGGCATGATGAGCAGGCAAAAAAATTTGTGATGGCCAAACGTTTTGCGAAACTGGCGGCCAAACTGCTGGGCGTGGAGAATGTAAGACTCTACCACGACCAGGCTCTGTTCAAGGAACCCGGTGGAGGTCCAACTCCCTGGCACCAGGACCAGTACTACTGGCCGATCGACACCATGAATACCGTTACCATGTGGATGCCCCTGGTGGATATCAATGTGGACATGGGCATGCTCACTTTTGCTTCGGGTTCACATACCAAAGGCAGGATCTTCAATTTCGAGATCTCTGATGAATCGGAGCAGGCTTATTCTGATTATGTGAAAGAAAATAATTTTGAGATCAGCCGGGCACAGGAGATGAAAGCCGGTGATGCCACCTGGCATTATGGTTATACCATTCACAATGCACCAGGTAACCAGTCTGCAGCCATGCGTGAAGTAATGACTATTATCTATTTTGCTGATGGCGCGCGGATCCATGAACCACAAAATAGCTGGCAGGTAAAAGACCTGGAAGTATGGATGATGAATACACCGGTTGGTGAAAAGATTGATACGCCTCTCAATCCCATTGTATCCTGACATGTCCTTCACCTGTAAAGCAGCCATTACCAGCGGTGATGGAAATTTTTTCATTGATACGATTGAAGTGGGAGAGCCTGCCTCGGATGAAGTGCTGGTAAGACTAACCGCGGCCGGCATTTGTCATACGGACTATGATTCCCTGCGCTGGGGAAGGCAAATCATCCTGGGTCATGAAGGGTCAGGCATTGTAGTAAAAACGGGAAGCCAGGTAAAAAATTTCCAGGCAGGTGACCGTGTAATGTTGAACTGGGCCATTCCCTGTGGTGAATGTTTTCAATGCCTTGAAGGCAATGAGCATATCTGTGAAAAGAATTCTCCGGTAACTGCGGGCAACCAGGTGAGTGCCGGTCATGCACATGCTGCCGGCTCACAATACCAAAACAAACCCATCCCGCGTTCCTTCAATCTTGGCACCTTATCAGAATATACTTTAGTGAAAGAAGCCGCAGTAGTCAAAAATCATTCAGCCAGGATCACCGACGCCGCTGCTGCCATCATAGGCTGTGGTGTGATGACCGGTTATGGTTCGGTGATGAATGCGGCCAAAATAAAAGCCGGAAGTTCAGTTGTGGTTTTAGGCGCGGGCGGAGTTGGAATGAATGTAATACAGTCTGCAAAACTAGCTGGCGCCGCAATGATCATCGCTATCGATATCAACCCGGTTCGTTTTCAAATGGCGGAAAAGTTTGGTGCTACCGTCATCCTGCAGGCAGACCCTGCTGATAAGGGATTATTGAACGCAGCAGCAAAGGTTAAAACGATGACAGGCGGACGAGGAGCCGATTATGCTTTTGAGTGCACTGCGATCCCGGAACTGGGTGCCGCACCCCTGGCCATGATCAGGAATGCTGGAATGGCGATTGCGGTTAGCGGTATCGAGCAGGAGATTGTTATTGACATGAACCTGTTTGAATGGGATAAGATCTATATCAATCCTCTTTATGGTAAATGCCGTCCCCGCATTGATTTTCCAAAGATCATTGAGCACTATGAAAAAGGTGAACTGATGATAGAGGAAATGGTCAGCAGCACTTACCCGCTCACTGCATTGCAGCAGGCCTTTGCAGATATGCTCAGTGGTAAAAACGCGAAAGGTGTAATTGTATTCTGATGGAATCACGTTTCAACACGATAGAAATTTCTTCTGGCAGGTTTGAGCAAGACCGGCTGCGTTTTGTGACTGTACATTCTAAAAACCTTGGAGGCCGCGGTGATATCTGTGTTTATGTTCCACCGGGTATGCGGCCTGGCGTACCTCTCGTGATTTTATTGCACGGTGTTTATGGAAGCGCCTGGAGCTGGGCCCTGAGCGGAGGGGTCCACCACAGTGCTTTCAGTTTGATGGACTCAGGGGCAATACCTCCCATGATAATTGCCATGCCTTCCGACGGGCTTTGGGGCGACGGGTCTGCCTACCTTCCACACAGCGGGCATGATTTTGAAAAATGGATCGCTGAAGATGTGCCGGCCGTAATACAGGAAATTTTTACAGATGTTACGGAATATTCTCCCTGCTTCATTGGAGGACTTTCCATGGGTGGGTTTGGAGCCTTGCGCATCGGGGTGAAATACCATGAAAGGTTCAGTGGAATCTCCGCTCATTCTTCCCTTACAAGTCTTGAGCAGATGAAATATTTCACCAAAGAAGATCTGCAGCTTTATGCGCAACCCGACAAAACTGATGAAGATGTGCTGGCCACTATTATGCGTTATAAAGACCACTTGCCTCCACTACGTTTTGACTGTGGTGAGGATGATGAACTGATCACATACAACCGCCGTTTGCACGAAGCCTTAAAGAGTGAAGGTCTCCCACATGTATATCATGAATTTCCAGGTGGTCACCAATGGTCCTATTGGGAGGAGCATGTTAAAGATTCTTTGAAATTTTTCGCCGGGTTGATCAGGCCCTGAAAAGAGCAGAGAGTCCGAGGTGATCACCCGGGTCATCTTTACAAATCATAAGGGTGATGATGCCGATGCTTTCCTGGTCGAACAGAACCTGCGCTTTCCTGATCTCCAGCGCAGCAACTTCCAGCGCTTTTTCATGATAGTACCTTACCGGGCTTTTACCCTGCAGGATGGAAGCAAAGGAACGCAGGTACTGGTTGGGAGAGGAGGCGATCTCCTCGCTTGTCATTTCTCTTAATTCATTGATGGCATTCAACTTTATTTTCATGTTCTCACTGCTGAGATTATCCTGGGCAATTGTATGGAACTGGTCACCCACCCGCAAAGCGAATATGGTAAGAATCAGGCTGTCGAGGAATTCATAATTGATGGCATTAAGCTGCACATCTTTAAAAGTATAAAGTCCTTCAATGCCTGAGAGGAGAAGCAGTGGATTCATGTTGCAGGATCTTGCTTTCTCAGTTAGGGTCCTGTAAAATAATTGTTCATTCATGGTGCGGCGTTGCCGGCAGGGATGCAAAACTCATTCCCGGCCCGGTTCTTAATGAATTGCAAAGAATGAAAAAATCATGGTATTTCCTTTTCAACGAACATATTTCGTTTTTTATTTCGCTGTATCTTTATGATTCACCAAAGAAAAGGAGGTATTCATGACATCTACAGCATATTCATGGAAACCTTCGGTCAGTATCGCCTGACCGGGTTGCTCCATTAAAATATACTGAGCGTTGAAACATACGCAACCGGCCACCGGGTATACCCGGTGGCTTTTATTTCTACAAAAATTAAGGGGATAATTTAAATTCAGGATGGTTTGGCCGGAACCGTATGCGGTTTACAAAGTTCATAATATGCATTATTTGCCTGCTCGCCTCGAAACAACACCAGGCGCAGGGAGGCTGGAACCGCTTTGGCAGGATTGACTGGCAGGCCCGTGAAATCAATTCACTTTCTCCTGATTCCCTTTCTTATAAATTGACATCAGCTTATACATTAGAACTTGAAAAAGTTAGATCCATCTATAGCTGGATCACCAGCAATATTGCTTACAACACAGGCATCCTCAAACCTTCCCGTCATAATCCGATACCTGAATTTTTTGAACTGCCTGATTCAGTGGCATGGAAACCGGCGCATGAAATGACTGCTTACCAGGTGCTCAGCAGAAGAGTGGCGGTATGTGAAGGATATGCCCGTCTTTTCAAAACCTTATGTGATTATGCTGGTATAAAAAGTGAAGTAGTTACAGGTTACGCTAACTGTTGTCCCGGCCCTGTAAAATTTCGCACCAACCACTCATGGAATGCAGTGCGAATCGACAGTACCTGGCACCTGGTGGATGCTACGTGGGGAAGCGGTTACGTGGATCAGTTTGGAAATTTTGTGCAAAGGGGTGATGAAAAATATTTTCTTGCCAATCCTACTCAGTTCATCCGTGATCATTTTCCGGATGACCTCAGGTGGACCATGCTGAAAGAAATTCCTGAAGTGCACGAATTCAGGCGGTCCCCATTCATGAACAAAGATTATGTGAAATACAGCATCAGTGCCTGGAGTCATACAAAAGGAACTATTGAAACAGGCTATGGAGATACCATATTTCTTGAACTGGATATCAAAGATCCATTGAAGGACAAGCAGATTGCACCCAATGCTTTTTTTGATTCTGCCGTTCTCACACAATCACCGGCTTCCGTTTTCCTGGAGCCTGAATTGAAAGGCAGAAAGGTTCAATACAGCTATGTGGTCAATGACCCTGCCATTCAATGGATTCACCTTTTGTATAATGGCGATATTGTACTACGTTACCGCCTGCAGGTCAAAAAAGACCGGGATTTAATGGCCCTTCGATCATCAAAAGAATAGTGTAACTTTAAAAAAGCCTCTAAGTTCTTCCCTTTGATCACATAACGGTGCTACCCCCCAAACACCCGTTACTGTTGAACCAAAAACCTGCAATATGCAAATCCTCTCTTATTTCAACTGGAGACGGATCCTGATTACAGTTCTTTGTCTCCTCGTGTACCTGGTTACCATCGCGCAATTCAACAAAAGGATCAATGTTACACATGCGCAAACTGTAGATGTGGTCACCAGGGACCAGATACAGGAATTTAAAGTAGCCAATCTCACCGACGTGGTAAGAATTGATCCCGGCACCCACAAACTCAAATCAAGAACAGTTACCTATGATTACAATTCAGGGCCTTATGATAAAACGGTGCAGGAGGTCCAATACGACCGTTTGAACCAGCCTGCTTACACCGTTCTGAAAACCTTTGACCAGGGCGGCTCTTTAGTGAAGGCACTGGAAGAACTCCGCGTAAATGGTGATATCACCCAGGGTTACCAATGGTTTGGCGATCGTAAGCTGGCCTTTCTTTACAATGATCAGAAGGATAAGTATGAACCATCAAATTTCACGGCGCAATGGCAGCCGCAAATCAATTACGTTCCGGATGTGACCAGTGAAATTAAATGGCAGTCCAATCCTCTCCTGGATCAGAGGATTCTCGAGATCAGGTCAGCCAGCCCGGGCATGATTTCCCTGCCTGATAAAACTTATGGCAATAATGGAAAAGCGGAACTCAGTTATAGCAGCGGGGCGGATGTAAGGATATCCGAAAAAAAGATCTATGATGCGCGGGGTGTTGTGCGTGAATATCATTACGTGGAAACCTACCCGGATGATTTTCTCTACGAGGAGATCACGTATTTTGATTGTACAGGTGCGCCTGTATTTTTCGAAAGCACTTTGTTTGATGATGATGATTATGAACTGGAAGCTGTCAGGATGCAGTTCATCAATGGCCAGCCGATAGCAGGCTATCACCAGGTGGATGATTTTGATGGTGAATTCAGGCATTATTACAACCCGGCAACAGGACAGTTTGAATACATGCCGGGCAGTGGTTCACCAAATCTCAATTATGTTTTCAACCTTGCAGACCAGGTGAATCCCTGCGACCTGCCTGATCATATTTTCAGCCTTGGTCCGCGGCTGATCCTTGAAGACAGTTACCCGGAACGCTTCAGCACATTTGGAGGTTACCTGCAGTACACCTACCTGTTCAACGATAAAATAGGAGCTACGGTTGACCTGGGATATACAACCGGCAGCCAGAACGATTTTGATTACAGCAAGATCAACATACTGGGTGGCGCCACTTATTTTCCATTTGACTGTCTGGCGCTGGATGATGAATTCAGTTTTTCTGTTCATGCGCTTGCAGGCCTTTCAAGTCTAACAAGCAAGCATGAATATTCAGGCATGAGTTATAAAAACAAGTCAAGCTGTTTTACGGTCTATGCAGGCCTTGATGGATATTATAATTTCAATCCTGAATGGGGTGTGAAACTAAGTGCGGATTACAACCCCAATTTCCAGAACGGCAATACCACCAATAATTATATGTTTTCGCTGGGTGCCTCGTTCCGTTTTTGAAACTGTTGCCCGGGACCCGGCAAAGCACCGGGTCTTTTTTTTCTTTTTTGCCTTGAAGTGTTTTGATATTGATAGGCTGCATCATGGTCATCGTGCATGGATTCCTGCCATGGCACCGGGAAATATTCTTCCATGGTGATCCAGGGAAATTTTTTCTGTAAGATGAATATGGTTCCCCTGGCAAAAACAGGGTTATGCGTAAAGAACAACATGGCCGAAGCAATGAAGAATACAAGCCACCAGCCAAGAGGCTCGGCAGCTATGCCCATAAAGGAATATACACGGGAATAAGAAGGGGCAAATGAAAGGCAGGATATGGTAACCGTTTGATCAAAAAACGGGACATTGTTCCTGAGAAAAGTATTGGTGTAGATTTTACCATCAACAATATAGCTCGCTTCAAAATTGGTAACTGCATAGGGTGTTAGAATCTTCGCTTCTTTTTTGGTGCCGGTTATCCATAAAAGAGCATAACATAAAACCAGGAATGCAATGCAGCCATTGAATAGGAAGAACATTCCGGTTTTACCGAGCTTCATCTATGAAAGATAATGAAAATCAAAAGTCAGTAGTCAGTTGCCGGTTGTATAAAGAAATATCCGAACCATGGGTACTACTTAACGCCTACCCGCCTTCCCGGCCTTACTATCAGATAAAAGAAAGCCGGGAAGACAGGAAGGCGGTAAGTAGTTAACTAAGGAATGATATTCATCTCTGATTCGTAAAACTACGAATGTGCTGAGACTTAAAGTTTTCCACAGTGCTGGTTAATTCAGCTTTAATACCTGTTAAAAAAATAGGGATACGTAGAAACACGGTTGTATTTTTCAAATGCAAAAGATAGGTTTACATCAGGTTTTTACACTTCCATTTTCCTCCTGAAAAACCCGGCAGGGAAGCCCTTAACAAACACTCTCTTTCCTACTGCGTATTTTAATTCCAATTCTGAAAAATCATAGCATCCAGTCCTGTGAGTATTGTTTAATCGCTAAATGTACTGCTATGAAACACAAACAAGTTGAAAGAGATTACGGCCAGGATTTATTACACACAATTGTTTTCCTGATCCTGTTGCTCGGTGTGCTCTGGTTCTTCAAACTCTAAAATTCTTTCTGTTTTCATCATTAGTTTTTATCAGGACTCCCGGCGCGAAAGTGCCGGGATTTTCTGTTTGATAAGTCAAAAGTCAAAAGGCAAAATTCAAAAAAGTTTCACACAAAGTCGCAAAAGAAAAAAAGACGCAAATTCTATTGGCACAAATGACTGTTCAAAAAGTTTCAACCCCTTGGACCTGTCATCCCGCAGGG
>CAYWSQ010000006.1:0-35751 GCA_964460925.1 uncultured Flavisolibacter sp.
TCGATTCATTTCAGGTTGGGGAAAACGGCGATGAATTGAGAGGAGCTGCTAGCTTCTAGCTTCTAGCTGCTAGTATAATTTCCATTTTTAGTTTTGAGTAATTGGTGATAGCATTGCTGTTCATGAAAGCAAGGTGAAAAAGATTTTGTTGATGGCTTGTTTAGTTGGGATACTTAGGGCAGGGAGATTTTACCGCAAAGAACGCAAAGGGCAAACTTTCGCTAAGATTTTGAAATTAAGACGCAAAGAAAATGCAAAGCAGGTTCGAATAGGCTTTGCGTCTTCTTAGCGTTCCTCCGCGCCCTTTGCGGTTCAAATTATCTTTCTATATCTAACTAATAACGTCATATATATTCAAATTATTATTAGATCGCGAAGTGCTTCCTAGTAGCTGGCAGCTAGCAACTCACAGTCCAAACTTCTCTTCATTCTCGCTGCACGAAGCATAAGTCCTGCTATTGTAAGTAGACCTGGTGCAGGTTGTTGCACAGTCCTTATACCATACATTAAAATACTGGTCAGCCTCGAATTCTTTTACAACTGAAGCGCCCGGGGCCAGGTCAATACTGTGAATGGGATTGACGGGAACAAACTGGGGTGTGAGGGAAGTAGCCACCATCACTCGCAGGGGAACCGTTCCTGTATTGGTATAGGTGACCTTCATGGTATTATTATCAGAACAGTCGCCGGTATCATCTTCCATATTCTTTTTACAACTGATGGTAAGGCAGGTTATGGCTGTGAAAAGCAGGGTGTATTTTACAAATTTCATTTTCGTTGATTGAATGGTTATTCAACAATATCGGGGGAGTTGAGAAATGTCATCGGGTTTTTTTTACCGCCAAGGGAAGAAGGGCCAGCCTACGCTAAAGCTACCTGCTGATAAAACGCCAAGTAGTGAGTCAATTAAACCTGGAATGATAAAGTGTTTCTGTTCTTTAATGAAAAACTACTTACCGCCTTCCTGTCTTACCGGCTATTTTATTAATCAAATAGTAAGGCCGGGAAGGCGGTAAGGCGGTAAGGCGGTAAGTAGTGTTTGATGTTCTTATATACTTTGTTATACCAAACCTGGAAGCTTACCGGCTATTTTTTTTAATAAGAAGGCGATGAAGAACTGAACTAAATATTAAAACAGCAGTTATAAATCTTGGAAGGATAAAGTGTGTCTGTTCTTTAACGAAACTACTTACCGCCTTCCCGTCTCACCGGCTATTTTTTTTATCGAGAGGAAGGCCGGGAAGGCGGTAAGGCGGTAAGTAGTGTTTGATGTTCTTATATACTTTGTTATACCAAACCTGGAAGCTTACCGGCTATTTTTTTTAATAAGAAGGCGATGAAGAACTGAACTAAATATTAAAACAGCAGTTATAAATCTTGGAAGGATAAAGTGTGTCTGTTCTTTAACGAAACTACTTACCGCCTTCCCGTCTCACCGGCTATTTTTTTTATCGAGAGGAAGGCCGGGAAGGCGGTAAGGCGGTAAGTAGTGTCTGTCATCTTTCATGAATTTAGAACAACCCAAAGCTAGAAGCTAGCAGCTAAAAGCTAAAAACTCACCTGCTCCATCCAATCAAAATGCGCTTTCACCCTTGATTCTTTCCCCAGCGAAGTAGCATACAATCCAAAAACACAACCCACAAATCCACCTGCCGTTTTGGTGCTCAGGAAACGGGCATCCGCATCTTTCAGATCCTTCCAATTATTCTCTGTTGAATAACTGAATTTATAAACATCACCTTCCGCCCTGATGCGGAGCTGCACTTTCATGTTCACAGAATAGATCTCATCTGAATCCAGCAGCTCCATATCACCTGATGATGTTGATTTATAAAGCTGGATGACCGGCTTTCCATTGGCGAGCGATTTACACAGGTAATAAAAATGATTTTCACTCTGGAAGATCACCAGGCCCGCTTTTTCATTTTCCGCTTTGGGCACAAAATCCATAAGCGTGGTTGCAATGGTATGGTGACTTTGCTGTCGCAGTCCGATAAAAGAAGGATTCTCTTTTCCGCTCACTGTTTCCGGGCGGAGCTGTAAAGAGATCTGTCCTCTTTTTTCTATCTTACCATGCCAGTTTTCTTCCGGTGTTCTCAGGTAAATAAACCGGTGATCCAGGGGTTGATTTGAAAACTCGTACCGGAAAGTTGCCCTGCTTTCAAAAGGATTCACCGCTGGTTTTTTATGAGGCATGGGCAAGGGATACTGGTATTGAACCAGTTCATCTCCTTTTGTAATCACAGGCCATTCATTTTCCCATCGTACAGGCGCTAAAAAAGTTTCCCTGCCAATATTGAAATGGTTATCATCATAAGGCCTGCAGGCAAGGAATACCGCGTACCATTTTCCATCCGGCGTTTCCACCAAATCCGCATGGCCTGCCGTTGTAATGGGATCTTTTCTTTTTGGATCAAGATGCCTTTGCGTGAGAATGGGATTTCCTTCATATGGAATATAGGGTCCATAAACCTCCTTGCTCCTGAACACAACTTCGGAATGATTGTCACCGGTGCCGCCTTCCGCGCATAAGAGATAATACCATCCGTTCACCCGGTAGATATGCGGACCTTCGATCCATACCGGTTTTTTTGAGATATCAGTACCGCCATTGATCACCAGCCTTTCTTCCCCCGTCACCTTCAGGTTTACATAATCAAAATCATACATCCTGATGGTACGGTGACCATCCCATAATGATTTATTATCCGGAGGAATACTGTTGTAAATGATGTAGGCCTTATCATCCTCATCAAAAAATAAGGAAGGATCAATGCCATCCACTTCTTTCAGCCAGACAGGATTGCTCCAGGGCCCTGCCGGGTTCTTCGCGGTGATCACGAAGTTTCCGCCTTTATCGATCAGTGTACATACGATATAGAATACTCCTTTGTGGTAGGAGATAGCCGGGGCAAAGAGTCCGCGTGAAACGCCGGCACCTATGGTGTTGAGTTGTTCGGGGCGGTCCATGGCATTGCCGATCTGTTTCCAGCTCACCAGGTCCTGGCTGTGAAAAATGGGCAGTCCGGGGAAATAGGAAAAAGAGGAGTTGACGATATAATAATCCTCACCGGCCCTGCAAATGCTGGGATCAGGGTAGAACCCGGAAAGGATCGGGTTGGAATAGGTTTCTTGCTGGGCGTGCATGTTCATCGAGAACAGCAAACAAATACTCAACCAAATTTTCTTCATAACAGGTCCGGCTTTTTATAAACTGATGGTTTTTTCAATGACGGTATTTTGTTTAATTTCTTTTTCACCCGGTTGCGCGCCGCCGACTGATACCTGCACCTTTCCTTTCAGTAATTGAGAGTTTCCCCTGTCATCCATGATGGAAAGGTCAGCAGGTGAAAGTAAAAAACTTACGGTTTGGGTTTCGCCCGACTTCAGAAATATACGCTGGAATCCGCGGAGTGAACGCTGCAAACCTGTTTTATGCCCTGGCTGTGATATATAAAGCTGTACCACTTCTTCTCCATCCCTATCACCGGTATTGGAAAGTTTCACAGAGACGGTGAAATGATTCTTTTTTCCTTTGACCGGTTGTAATTCAAGCTGGTCATATTGATATTGCGTGTAACTCAATCCATGTCCAAAAGCATACAGGGATTTGCCTTTGAAATACCGGTAAGTGCGACCCTGCATGTCATAACTGTTGAAATCAGGAAGGTCTTTATCACTGGCATAAAAAGTAAGGGGCAGTCTTCCAGAAGGATTATAATCACCAAACAAAACATCAGCAATGGCTGTTCCGGCTGATTGCCCGCCATACCAGGCATTGATTATTGCCGGCACGTTGGCTGCTTCCCAGGGTGTGGCAATGGCGCTGCCCGTCATCATTACAAATACTACCGGCACTTTTGTTGCCACCAGCGTTTTCATCAGTTCAGTCTGTACAGCAGGCAATAAAATACTGGTACGGTCACCGCCGTTGAATCCCGGGTAATCCACTCTCATTTCTTCTCCTTCCAGTTGGGGAGAGATGCCACCCACATACACAATTACATCGGCATCCTTTACCCGAAGGGCCAGTGCATTAAAATCAGTTTTCCGGAAATGACCAGCACGTAGATGCACCGCTCCCTTGCCTTCCCCCTGGTAATATTCCACCACCAGGCGGTAAGTCTTTCCTTTTTCTGTTTGTAGTTGATAAGTGCGGGCACCCCAGCGATTGCGGCTCCAGGCATTGATCACTTCCTTTCCATCCACCAGGAAACGGTAACCATCATCCGCGTCGAGTTCAAAACTGATATTGCCGGTTTCACTGGCTGTATAATCCGTAGTGTAACGGGCAGAGAAATGATAGGCCTTCATGGTACCGGCGACTATTTCTCCTTCCTGCCAGTTGTGTTCCAGGTTTTTTTCAATGCTGGTGTGGATAGGTGTTCCGCTGAGTTCTTTGTTATTGAAATATTCTGCTTTGAATCCCTGCTGACCTTCCCAACGGTAACTTCCGCTCATGTTGGTGTACTGCAGTAGCGTGTCGTTGGTGAAGTTCACTGCTTTTTCATATACCACTTCCACACCAGCACCCAGTTTGTTTTTAATACCCTGCAGGCAGGTTATGATGGAAGATGGAGTTCCGTTATAATTTCCCAGTACCGCGATGGCATTGTCGGCATTAGGACCCAGCACCACGATCTTCTTGATGTTTTTGGAAAGCGGCAGAGTGTTGCCTTCATTCTTCAACAGGACTATTGACTGCCTGGCCATCTTCAGTGCATGCGCTTTATGATCATCATGTTCCAGGGCAGTAGCAGGTGTTTGTGCATAAGGGACCATGGAAGGAGGATCAAACAGGCCAAGCCGGAAGCGGATCATGAACAGTCTTTTGATGGAAACATCGATCTGCTTTTCAGTAATGAGTCCCCTGCGTACGGCATCTACCAGGGATTTATAAGCATCCGTTCCGCAATCGATATCCGTGCCATGCAGCACCGCGTCAGCGGAGGCAGTGGCCGCATCAGGATGGGTCTTATGGTTTTTGAAAAAATCATCTATGGCCCAGCAGTCGGAGGTAACATACCCGTTGAACTTCCAGCGTTTGCGGAGGATGTCGGTCATCAGTTCATCACTGCCGCAACAGGGCTGACCCTTGTAGGCGTTGTAGGCACACATCACGCCAGCTACATTGGCATTCACCACCAGTTCTTCAAATGCAGGCAGGTAGGTATTCCAAAGATCGTGTGAGGTGGGCACAGCATTGAACACATGGCGAAGCGGTTCGGGTCCGCTGTGCACGGCATAATGTTTAGCGCAGGCGGCTGCTTTGAGATATTTTGGATCATCGCCCTGGAGACCATGTACGAAAGCCTTGCCCAGCATGGCAGTGAGGAAGGGATCTTCACCATAGGTTTCCTGTCCACGTCCCCATCTCGGGTCACGGAAAATGTTGATATTGGGTGTCCAGTAGGTAAGGCCCAGGTAACGCTGTCCCTGTTTGCCATCAGCAATGGCACGGGTATAAATGGCACGGCCTTCAAGAGCTGAATAGTGCGCCATTAATTTGAGCGAGTTGGTATCAAATGTGGCTGCCATGGCAATAGCCTGCGGGTAAACTGTTACCGGGTAGGGGGTGCGTGCCACGCCATGCAACACCTCGTTCCACCAGTCGTAGGCGGGAATTCCTAACCTCGGAATAGCCGGCGCGGCATTCAGCATCTGCGCCACTTTTTCTTCCAGCGTCAAACGCGACACCAGGTCATCCACCCTTTTTTCAAATGATAACGAGGTGTTGTTGAAAGGATAGGATTGAGCCTGTAATTCTGAAATAATAAAAATCAGGAAACAAAACAGGATGGTTTTACGCATACAAATAATTTATGGGTTCACCTGGTTGCCCCGTAATGACATGCCAGTCGTTGTGCTTTGATATTACTATGAATTTGATATCGGCATGTCCGTGAATTTGGTTGTTGTTTTACGATGACACGGACATGCAGGGTAAATTGTTTCAAATTCTGAAGTATTTATTCCTCATTGCATGCCGTCCAATATGTTTCAAGTTGTGAATTCGTTTGTTGGCATGTCCCTACATTCACGATTCACCCCGCCTTCGCTGAAGCAATGGCGGGCGAAGCATTCACCCCGCCTTTGCTGAAGCTATGGCGGGCGAAGCATTCCCGATTCACGTTCCCATCACCACCGCACCACTTCCCAGAAAGCCTTTTTCTCTTTCAGGTCTTTGTCAAACAGCAGGGGATAATCTTTACGTCCTCGCACCGGGAAATTATCCAGCCAGCTATATCTTTCGGAGACATTCCAGAAGGTCACGCTTTTGATATGATCCCTGTATTTTCTGAAAAGTTCGAAGCTGTAGCGGTACACTTTCATCTGCTGCTGCTCCCGTTCGGGTGTGAAAGCACTCTTTGAATCCTCGGGTTTGCGCTCTCTTGCATCATGTTCTTTGGCATACACTGATATATCGAGTTCGGTAATGTGCAAGGGCAATCCCACTGCCGCGAATTCTTTCAGTGTGCTGTCCAGTTGCCCATAAGATGGTTCATTCACCGCCCAGTGTGCCTGCAGTCCTATTCCGTGAATGGGAACACCGGCATTGCGCAGGGATTGTACAAGGCGGATCATCTTTTGTCTTTTTACAGGACTGATCTCATTATAATCATTGTAAAAAAGTTGTGCAGCCGGATCGGCTTCATGAGCCCACTGGAAAGCTTTGGCAATGAATTCCTCTCCAATGATCTCAGACCAGGGTGAAGGCCTCAGGTATTCATCTTTTTTGTCGGAGATCGCCTCGTTCACCACATCCCATGCATATACTTTTCCTTTATACCGGGTAACCACTGCCGTTATATGATCCTTCAATCTTTGCAGCAACACTTCTTTGGAAACCTTATTGCCTTTATCATCCTTAAACATCCAGTCAGGTGCCTGGTTATGCCATACCAGTGTATGGCCACGCATCTTCATTCCGTTCTTTACCGCGAAATCCGCGATGCTGTCGGCATACTTCCAGTTGTATTCATTTTCCTTTGGATGAATGGGACCCATCTTCATCGCGTTCTCCGCTGTGAGGCTGTTGAAATGTTTGGTCACCAATTGCACTTCTTCTGTGCGCAGCGACCGTGGCGAAACCGCTACACCCATGTCCCAGTAAGATGCATAATACTCTTTCAGCCCCTTTGTGGAATCAAAGGCCTGGTGTGTACCCGTATTAGCCTGCTGGCTGCTTCCGCAGGATAAAAGTGCCAATACTGGAATGGCGATCAAAAATCTTTTCATAACGCGTATTTGAGGTTAATGACTGTTTGTTTTTTTAGATTGATAGGCTTTTATATACTCAGCCAGTTCTGCGGCCGTTACCACCCACACATCTTCCTGGTTATGTTTCAGAAAATCCAGCAGTGCCTGGTGGGCTTCCAATGATACATTGAGTGAATGTTCTCCGCCCACTCCATGAAACAGGAAAATGAGCAGCCGTTTTTTTTCAATGGCTTCTCTCACCAGCGCTATGAGTTGTTCACCGGTCTCACCGTTCACTCCATAAGAGGGAAGGTCATTGAGATTCACAACATCAATGGCTGGCATTTCATGCCTAACATTTCTTGCTGCCATAAAACCGTGTTTCGCATCCAGGTAGGGAATGCCCTTGATCTTTGTATCCGCACAGGTAAAAGCAAAGGTTCTTTGCTGCCTGCCATCGAGGGTGAACAATAAATTGTTCATGGCGCTGATTTCATCGTTGATCCTTTTTATGGAATACTTATCCAGGTCATAATCCGCATTCACCCAGGAGCGGCCCGGAAGGGAACCGTCACAGGGATGGAACAGGGTATGATTGCCCAGTTCATGTCCGCGCAATGCAGCCTGCCTCCAGCCTCTTAGCTGGTCTTTCAATCCCCCGAAATAATCAGACAGGTAGAACGTCCCTTTCAGGCCGGCCTGGTTTAGCGCCGGGATCACATTGGTTAAATGCACATGGAGCCCATCATCATAACTGAGAACCACCGCTGCTTTTTTATGATTCCATGGCAGGGAGGCATTGAATGGCGCTTCCACTTTTATTTCGAAAGGGGAGGCAGGCAAACCTTCGCGGTTGTAAAGATTCGCATGGGGCGGGTTGTCGGCCCAGGCATACCTTGCATAAACCGGGTTGCTGACCTGCGGATGCCAAAGCACCAGCACATCCTTTTCTATTTTGCTTTGGGCAGGAAGAAATTTCCGGTCATCGCCTGCAATGAATACACTGCCCGGTGCTTCTCCATCCCGGGTAACCAGGCCGGAGCCGGTGGATGAGAAACTGATATGAAGCTGGTTGCCCACCTGCTTTGCCGATTGAAGGAGAGGACCCGAATAAACACCATTTTTCTCTCCATATACCAGTGAGCGTGCCGCCAGTGCCAGGCGCAGTCCCACATCTTTTTTATTGCCGGGATGAATATCATTCCATTCTCCCAGGTCGATAGCCACAGCCATAGCGGTTCCCGGTATCTCAAGTGTTTTTCTTTGTTCATCACGAAGCCTTGCCCAGTTGCTTTCCACGGCACCAAATTCTTTTTCATTGAAATTTGGAAGTTGAACAAAAAGAAAAGGCAGTTCTTTTTTCCATTGTTTCCTCCAGTCGCTGATCAGTGTCTTCATCAGCTTTCCATATTGATCAGCATTATGCGTATTACTTTCTCCCTGGTACCACAAGGCTGCTTTAATGGGGTAGCGGGTCACTGGTGACAGCATGCCTTTGTAAAGAGCCGCGGGCTGGTTGGCGGTATTGAGTCCTCCCTGCCATTGCATGTTGGTTTCAAATACATCACCAATCCTGTATTGCCATTTCCCGGTGAGTTCAACAGTGTCTTTTGCATTTGCAAGGAAATAAGGTTTGTCGGGCACCCATCCTCCCTTGCCGTTATAATTGGTGATGCGGACCGTAATGGTATTCTTTCCCTCACGCAAAATGCCCGGTGACAGTTCATACCTTCTTTGTGGATACTGGTACGTGGTTCTGCCGATGGGCTTACCATTCACGTAAGCTTCATCCGCATCTACAATGCGTCCCAAAGAAAGCAGGGCTGGATGGTTTACAAATTCCCTGTTGAGGATGATGGTTTTTCTGAACCATACAATTCCATCCAGGTTCTTTAAACCCTGGTCTTCCCAGTAGCCCGGGACCATTATCTGTTGCCAGTCATGTGAAGTGTTTGTTTCCTCATACCATTTCACTGGTGCATTTATGCCTTCATCCTCAACAGGTGGTAGCAAGGCATTCTTTGCTGCTGCATCGCGGGAAAGCTG
Source organism: uncultured Flavisolibacter sp. (assembly GCA_964460925.1). Lineage (GTDB taxonomy): Bacteria > Bacteroidota > Bacteroidia > Chitinophagales > Chitinophagaceae > Flavisolibacter. The sequence continues at coordinate 9,247 of CAYWSQ010000006.1, forward strand.
GTTTACATACCCGGTGTCCTTATTTTTTTGCAATACAGCTTCAACGGAAGGAAAATTTTTGATGGCTTGCTCACTCATCCAGGCTTCAATGGGAGTGCCGCCCACACTGGCATTGATGATGCCAATGGGTATTTTATACCGCTGGTAAAGGTCAAGCGCGAAAAAATAAGCCACAACGGAAAACTCCATCACATCCCTGGGGTTGGCGCTTTTCCAATGACCGCCTGCCAGGTCTTGTGCAGGATTATTCAGCATGGCGGCATTGGGAACCGTGAAATTCCTGATCATGGGAAAGTTTGCTTCACTGATCTCTGAATCATACCTTATCCGGTGTAAACGCAACTGGTGCACCATGTTGGACTGGCCGGCACATAGAAAAACGTCCCCTATTAAAATATTTTTGAGAATGATTTGATTTTTTCCCCTGATCTCCATGGTATATGGGCCACCTGCTTTCATTGGTGCCATATTGATCTTCCACCCACCATCCTCGCCTGCGCTGGTTGAATAATTTTTCCTGTTGAATTTGACAGAAATCTTTTCTCCCGGTGATGCCCAACCGTAAATACGGATGGTGTCATCCCGCTGCAGAACCATGCTGTCACGGATTAGTGCGGGCAATTTTACCTGGGCTTTGGCCTCAGGTGCTGTAGTGCCCAGCGCTATCACAACAAATAATATGATCGGTATCCACCTCATTTATCCTGGTTTATATAAAGGGTTTCTTCCGGTCCCAGGTAGGTAGGTGTAACCTCTTCGAAACTGATTACGGCTTTCTGTAAAACCACGCCCGGTGAGATCATCCAGTACCTGAGAATATGTTTACCTGCTGATTGAACCTGGTGTGTGGAAGTTTTAATAATGATATTTTCCGCTACCCATCGATTCCATATTCCCTGCTGGTTGTCTTCCTTGTTCAGGGAAATGATCTGAGGTGCCGCATCATCAATGGAAACAGCGAACTGAAGCCCTGCATCATTGTAAATGTTGAGGGTGGGAGAAAAATATAACTGCAGCCTGGCCTGGCCTGTGCTATTAGAAAAAAAATGGTATTCGAGATGTGCGCTGGAAGGGCTTAATTCCTCCCGCTTTGTTACAGGTATGGTGGTCATGCCATCACCAGTGCGGCCGATACCCGGGATCTTCATCCAGCCAATGCTATTGGATTTATGCATTGAAGTGTAATGAGAAGCTTCGATGGATACCTGGCTCTCAATTTCCTGGAAAACATTTCCATTGATATTCCCGGGAACTGGTGTGATCTCTACATCCCTCAACCCGGGTTTTGGGTTAGTTTTATTTTGCGTGCCCTCTACCTGGTAAAGCAGGGGAATTTTATTGAAAGGTGGCTGCTGCCAGTAGGTGTAGCCGATATGGGTCTGGCTCATCATATGATTCCATTTGCCGTTGCCAAGCTGGTGGTACCGTGTGGTGATGAGGGAATCATTCAGGTAATGATGACGGGCCCTGTCTGCATAGTTGTTGGCCAGCGCATCTTTCAGGCCAGCATAATGATGGTTCAAGGCCGTTGCATGATACATCTGGTGCAGGTTGGTCATGGCAAGTATGGGATGCAGTACAAGCTGGAAGTAAGCATCTTTTGATTCACCCGGTAATTCTTCATAGATGGCTGAGGCCTTTTGTTCAAGGTCCATCCATTCTTTTACTACTCTTTGCCATTCAAAGGAAGAGTTCAGATCATAAGTTTTTGCATCCAGCAGTTCAGGCTTCCGGCGGGCACTGAGTTGGGCATAGGTGGCGAGGATCTCACCGGTGGCAGCGGCATCATTTCCAAATTGCTGCCTGGCCCATTGTTCATAATACGCTGTCAGATCTTCTGCCTTCCATTTTTCAGGGTCCCAGGCAAAATCCAGGAAAAAACTGGTAGGCAGTTCCATGGGTTTGATATCACCTACATTCACGATCCAGATGCGGTCCACCCCGTGACGGTAGGCCAGGTGCATCTGTTCCCATACTCTGGCAATATTGTTTGTATTGATCCATTTGTAATTGCGTGGTCCACCTACATAATCAAAATGATAATAGATGCCATAACCACCTGCTCTTTTCTCAGACCCTGGTTTTGGGAGGCGGCGGATGTTTCCCCAGTTGTCATCACACAATAAAAGCGTGACATCATCAGGCACCCTCATGCCTTTGTCATAATAGTCCTGCACTTCTTTATACAACGCCCATAACTGCGGCGTTTTATCTGCCGGTTTTCCAGTGACTTCTTTAATGATCTGGCGCTGGTCCTTTACGATCCTTTCCAGCAGGGCCGTGGCTGTTTCCCGGCTCATAGGTTCATCGCCATCACCTCTCATGCCAATGCTTACGATCTTTTCATTTGTAGCTCTTTGCAGTCCGCCTTTCCAGAAAGCCTGCAATTCCAATTTATTGCTGTCGTAATTCCATTTACCTTTTCCATACCTTCTCCATTCATCATGCGCACGCATCAGCGGTTCATGATGCGAAGTGCCAATCACGATCCCATAGCGGTTGGCAGATTCAATATTTTTTGGATCATCATCATAAAAAGCATTGCCCCACATGGCCGGCCAGAGATAGTTGCTTTTCAGCCGTAGCATCAGCTCAAAAACCTTTTCATAAAATTGATGATTGAAGCCACCGAATTTCTCCCGGCTCCAGTTGCTCAGCGCAGGTGCTTCATCATTTATGAAAATGCCCCTGTATTTCACCCTGGGTGCATCAACCAGTTGCGTATTCAGATCCAGGTACAGTGTTTCCTTTCTCTTTACTGGAACATCTGCCCACCAGTACCAGGGTGAAACACCCATCTGTTTCGATAATTCAAATATGCCGAAAGCCAGCCCTCTTCGGTCACTGCCTGCGATCACTACTGCTTCTTCAATATTTTTAAAAGGATTTTTGATGATGCTGACCTGGTATGCTTCCCATTTGCCATGAATACTGCGCAGGTCCAGTTTTTTTTCCTTTACGAGTTGCCTGATGTATTTTGAGTTCGTGGTCCCGGCGAGGATGATCCTGCCTCCAGGAAGGCTGGTAAGTAAGGAGGGTTTTTTGCCGGTTACCATTTCCACATCACTGCAAAAGAAGGTGGCCGCCAGCTTTACGAGTTGATTCTCCTGCCCGTCATATACCAGGGGAGTGACGGAAGCGGGTGATACCATTTCAAAAGCATTGCCTTTATTCTCCGCGGAAAATATTTCCTGTGCCTGCGCTTCGTAGCCAGTAACTAACAGTATCCATAAAAAACATTTTCTCATCCTGACCTGATTTTTGAATGGATATTTCAGAAACCGATTGAATTGCCACCATCAACCGGCAATACCACTCCCGTAATGAATTTTGCTTCGTCAGATGCAAGGAAAATAGCCGCATCACCAATATCAACTGGTTCACCCAGCATGCCCATTGGTGTTCTTCCCAATGCCCTGGCCTTTCTTTCCGGATCGTTGTTGAGGGCTTTGGCCGACATATCCGTGGCAATGAACCCCGGTGCGATACAGTTCACACGGATCCCTTTTGGTGAAAGTTCGGAAGCCATGGCCCTGGTCATACCTTCGATGGCCGACTTCGATGCTGTATAGGCGATCACTTTTGGAATGCCGTACTGCGAAGCCATGGAACTGATATTGATGATGCTTCCTTTGATGTTCTTTTCAAGCATGCACTTCACCACTTCTCTTGATAGTGCAAATACCGCCGTAACATTTGTATTGATGATCTTCTGGAAATCCGCATCACTTACTTCCGTGAATTCTTTTTTCATATTAATGCCGGCATTATTCACCAGCACATGGATCTGCCCATGATCATTGATGATGGATTGTACCAGGCCGGGTATCTTTTCAAGCTGGTCAAGGTCTAACTGCACAGGAAAACAGTTTTGGCCAAGCACCGCCCGGGCTGTCTCAAGCTTTTGCTGGTCCCTTCCAATGATGATGGTGTTGTATCCCTGCTTTACAAATTTTTCAGCGATGGCCAGCCCGATGCCTGATCCACCTCCTGTTATAATCGCTATTCTCTTCATATAGTTATAAAAAATGAAAATGAATTTTCATTCACCCTCGCCCCGGTGCATAGGGAAAAAGAAGTGATTGATAATACTCCAAACTTTTTGCTGGTTTTTCCACTCCTGCCGGCAAAGGCCTTTTTGAAAAACTTTGGAAATAAAGCAGGCAGGCATCCTTCCACCATATTGCTTCCTGCAACTGTACAGACAACAACATTTTTACATGCCTGAATCTTTCTTCATCCATAAAACCTTCCAGTTTGTTCCATTCGGCCTGCATCTTTTTCACCGAATCAACACCCTGCTGGTATTTCAGGCAAAGTTCATCCCAAAGGATCCTGCCTGAACGCAGTTTAAAATCCCAGGGCACATGATGAAACCAAAGCAGAAAGGGTTCAGGACAGGTTTTCATATCACCATAGATCTTTTGAACTTCCGGCGCATACTGGCTCAGCGCATCTGAGCCTTTTGAAGTCCTGTCGAATCCAATGCCCTTTGCATCCGCCCTGTGATAGTACACGGGGTTCCAGTCGTCGCGCCCAACATTGTCAACCCAGGGTGCAGGACCATAATGATGACCCGTACCCATGATATGATGAAGACCGAGTGGTGTCATATAATTCACCATATGCTCATAAGATCCCTGCATGATCCTGTTAAGCGTGGATTCAAGAAATTCATTGGCCTGGAATGTCTGCCTGATCCATTCGCTAGCGATGGCCTGTGATGAAAGCTCATGGTCCCATGCAATTCTTCCGAATGCATACCAGTTGGATTGCCCAAACAAATGACCGGTCCAGTTCCTGTCATTACCGATATTGGAAACGCCGGCCATGCCTGTGAGTTTATTTCCATGAGCACTGCCATCAATCACGCTGGCAACAGTGGTGCCTTTACCCTTACGCCAGGTATCTGTTTGCAAAATTTCATGGAACATGGGCGTTTCATAAACAAGATGAGTGCCCTGCCCCAGGTATTCCTGCGTGATCTGGAATTCCATCATCAGGGGTGTTTCAGGCATGGCTCCAAACAAAGGAGAGAAGGGCTCACGCGGCTGGAAATCTATCGGCCCATTCTTCACCTGCACGAGTACATTGTCGAGAAATTTTCCATCCAGTGGTTTGAATTCATTATAGGCCTGCTTGAAACGGTCTTCAGGCGTTTCGTGGCTGTACACAAAAGCGCGCCACATTACAATGCCACCGTATGGCGCCACCGCTTCGGCCAGCATATTGGCGCCATCAGCGTGACTGCGGTTATAATTCTGAGGTCCCGGCTGTCCTTCTGAATTTGCTTTTACTAAAAAGCCTCCAAAATCAGGTATGAGATCATAGATCTCTTTTGTTTTTTTCTTCCACCAGTTTCTCACGGAATCATTGAGCGGGTCAGCGTTTTTGAGCTTGCCGATTTCTACCGGCGCACTGAATCTTGCCGTTAGGTAAACCCTGATGCCATAAGGCCTGAATACATCTGCAAGCGCCTTCACTTTTTCGAGATAAGCCGGAGTAAGCACAAGTGCATTGGCATTTACATTGGTAAGCACGGTGCCATTGATACCAATGGAAGCATTGGCACGGGCATAATCAATATAACGCTGGTCAATATAACCCGGCAGTGTATGCCAGTTCCAGATCGATTGTCCTGCATATCCTCTTTCCACATGACGGTCAAGATTATCCCAGTGATTCAACACCCTGTGCCTGATCCGTGGTATGCTGGTAATATCCAACTGGCGGATGTCCTGGCGGGTTTGTATCAGCCTGAGATAATGATAAACCGCGTAAAGAATTCCTTTATCGGTTTTTGCAGTGATGAGTGTGATACTTCTCTGGTTGGGTTGAATGGTGCGGATATAAAATCCCTCATCGCCCAACGCATCATAATCGAAATCTGCTTCCACAAGTGCCCCTGATTGCTGCGAATAAACAACCACGGAACCGTGTGCCACCTCGGCGGAAGTGGGGAACGTTTTATCCAGCATTCCTTTGAGTCCCTGCAGCATTTCTTCCCGGGCCACGTTGAGGCTGGGAGAGGATCCGTAGAAATGCAGGTTCCTGATAAGCGACCGGTAGGTGTTCAATGTTTCTTCATCACTGATTTTATCATACCGCAGCCATAAGCGGTAACCATCCTCGGACCGGGCATATAGTGATAGCAGAACGAAAGCAATTGTGTAGATCCATTTTTTCATACAGCAGGGAGTTACCCGTTGGCCAACGGATTTTTTATTGATGATTCACGAACCAGCAGTTCAGACCTCAGGATTATGGTATTGGTGTTATGAATGACGGATGTTCCGTTTAAATGGTTGATCAGGTGCCTGGCTGCCACTTCACCCATTTCATATCCACGGTAGCTGATGGTGGTCAGGTTAGGTTCAATCACAATGGAAACCGGATCATTGTTGAAGCCCGCGAATGCGATGTCGCCCGGAATGGCATAACCCTTTTGCTTCAATGCCAGCATACATCCCACCGCGCAGTTGTCGTTGGCCGCGAACACCGCATCTGGTTTGGATTTCATTTTGTGAATGACCTCCGCGGCTTCCGCGCCGGCTTCGAGACTGAGGTTATTGATCACCACCAGTTCTTCACGGAAAGGAATTTTATGGGCAGCCAGTGCATCCTTGTAACCATTCAGCCTTTCCACGTACACGTTCTGCTTCAATGGAGCAGTGATGTGGATGATCCTTTTGCATCCCTGCGAAATGAGGTGGCTGGTTACATCGAAAGCGGCTTTACGGTTGTCGATAAGGATACTGGTGCTTTTCTCATGCTGCATCACACGGTCGAAAAAGATCACGGGCATATTCTTTTTGAAGAATGGTTCAAAATGATCCAGTTCTTTGGTATCGTATGCCAGGGATACCAGCAGCCCGTCCACGCGGTTGTTGAACATGGTCCTGCTGTTGGCCGCTTCCTTTGCAGTGAGCTCCGAACTCTGGCTGATGATCAGGTTATAACCTTCTGCATTGGCCACATGCTCGATACCAGAGATCACGGCCGACATGAAATGACTGTTCAGTCTTGGCACGATCACACCAATGGTGTTGGTCTTATTATTACGGAGGTTACGGGCAAAATGATTGGAGCGGTAACCGATCTTTTCTGCCAGCTCGAAGATCTTTTTCTTGGTTTTTTTGGAAATGGCAGGATGGTCCTGCAGCCCGCGGCTTACGGTGGCAGGGGATATCTTGAGCTGTTCCGCTATATCATATATTGTAACTTCTTTTTCCTGTGACATGGTGCTTGTTTACTGGCTAAATTGGTTTTTTTAGCGATGATTTCCGAACAATGAGCTCCGATCTTACAATGATGGTATTGGTTTGATGGATCTGGCTGATGCCTTTCAGGTGGTTGATCAGGTTTCTCGCCGCGATCTCACCCATATCAATTCCCGGGTAATTAATAGTGGTGAGTGCAGGCTCTATCAGTTTCCCGATCGCGTCATTATTAAAACCCACAATGGCGATGTCCTGTGGAATGTTCACGCCAAACTCCTTTAATGTACGCATGCACACCGCCGCCACAAAATCATTGGTGATAAAGATGCCGTCGGGCAGTTCTTTCATTTTAAGAATCTTCAATGCTGATTCCACGCCGGCTTTTTCACTCAGGTCATTGATCAGCACCAGGCTTTCATCATACGGAATGTTGTGGTCGAAGAGCGCGTCCATATATCCCTTGTGCCGCTGCGAGTACACGTTTCTTTTAAGGCTGGAAGTAACATGCGCGATCCTTTTGCAGCCCTGTTCAATGAGATGCGTGGTGGCAATATAACCACAACGTGCATTGTCGATGATCACAACTGTATTACTGCCATCCTGCTCCACGCGGTCAAAAAACAGCACCGGCACACCTTTATCAGTAAAAGGTTTGAAATGCTCCAGGTCAGTGGTGTCAAATGCTAAGGAAGCAATGAGACCATCCACTCTTTTATGAAAAAGATTCTTGGCGTTAGCTGCTTCTTTTTTATAACTCTCCGATGAGTGGGCGATGATAAGATCATATCCCGCTTCAGTAGTCACCTTTTCAATTCCTGCCAGTACGGAGGTGATGAAGTTGGAATTCAGTTCATGTACGATCACACCAATGGTACCTGTTTTCTGCTGCCTCAGGTTTCGTGCGAAATGATTGGAACGATAACCCATTTGCTCCACCATGTCAAAGATTTTCTTCTTTGTTTTTTTACTGATGGCCGGATGATCCTGTAGCCCCCGGCTTACGGTGGCAGGGGAGATACTCAGCTTCCTGGCTATATCATAAATGGTGACTTCTTTGGCTTTTGCCATACAATCGTTTACATGCTTATAATTAAAGCTAAATTAAATTTTTTTTAAAAAAAATTATGTAATCGGTTGCATTAATCCGAAATCTCCCTAAATTCGATACCGGATAGCGAGGTTTGAGAAGATTGCTTTATCAAAAAAACTAACGGTATGCTGCTTCATTCGATCACACTCCCCTTTTTATTTCCCCCACATCCCGTTAATCATTTAATACAGTTCCTGGCATGCACCGGCATGCACTCTAGATAATTTGAAAAACCTGAAAAGGGTCCGCACAATTTCGAAAACTGTTTATAAGATCCACTGTTGTTTTGAAAAACCAGTTGCGTTCAACTTGATAGAATTTAAAAACTTTATTTATGAAAATTTTGGTTACGCGAAATTCTCCACAGGCGTCAACCTCTTTCAGCCTGCTATTGAGAGATTTTAAAAAGATTGCTTTGCTTCTTCCATTGATGTTTTTCCTCGCAGCTTCTGCCATCGCCCAGGGCGATATCACGGTCAGGGGCAGGATCGTCAATGAAAAAAACCAGCCTGTTGCCAATGCATCAGTAGTGGTAAAGGGTACCAACATTGGGACCCTCAGTAATGAAAACGGTGATTTCCAGATCAGCGTACCGGCACGCGGCACGCTGGTAGTTTCCTCTGTAGGTTATCCCTCCAAGGAAATACCGGTGAATGGCCAGGCCACGCACAATGTTACCATGACCACTTCCACTACCGATATGGAACATATTGTAGTGGTGGGTTATGGCACGCAGCGCAGGGAGGCGGTTACCGGGGCGGTGGCTTCCATCAATGGAGATAAGATGCGAGAAGTTCCCGCGCCCAACATTTCCCAGGCCCTGCAGGGCAGGCTTGCCGGAGTAGAGATGTCACAGACATCCACACGCCCGGGTGCCACCATGCAGATCCGCATCAGAGGTATCCGTTCGCTAAGTGCGGACAATAACCCGCTGATTGTTCTTGATGGAATTCCTTTCATGGGATCTATTGCGGACATCAATCCCAATGATGTAAAGAGTATCGAGGTTTTGAAAGATGCTTCGGCTACGGCCATCTATGGTTCACGCGGAGCCAATGGCGTGATCCTCATCACAACGGACAGGGGTACACGTACAGGGCGCCCGCGCATCAACTACAATGCCTATCATGGAAAGCAGACCGTGTTTGCGAAATACCCCATGATGAACGCGGAAAAATTCATCGCCTTACGTGCAGCGGCGGGTCAGTACACCAATGGCCAGGACGAATCCAATGATATCAATACCGACTGGCAGGACCTGTTTTATAAGGACGGGCTGGTGTCTGATCATAATATCAGTCTTTCCGGGGGCACAGAAACAGGGAGCTATAATTTCGGAGGCGGGTATTATATCAACCAGGGCGTTCTTCCCACTCAACAATATAAAAGGTATTCGCTCCGCGGTTCACTGGACCAGCAGGTGGGAAGATTGTTCCGTTTCGGTTTCACCACCAATAATAATTTCACCGAAAGCCAGGGTAACCAGGTGGGCATGTATAATACCTTAAGCATGACACCCATCTCTTCTCCATACAACCCGGATGGTACCGTTAAAAGATCCATCCGCATGATCCTGGATAACCAGTATGTGTACACAAAGGATATTGTGGAAAACCTGAGAGACAATGACCAGTGGCTGAATGAAACCCGCGGTATAGCCTCTTACAACTCTCTTTACGGAGAAGTGAAGGCGCCCTTCCTCGATGGTTTGAAATACAGGGCCAACCTCGGGCTTGATTTCATCCAGGTGAATAACGGTTCTTATACAGGCCAGGGCATAGGCGACGGGTTGAACCCCGCTACCGCTTCAGCCGCTTCGGTTGATAACAGGAATACCTACCACTGGACACTCGAAAACATTCTGAGCTTTGATCGCACTTTCGGAGGTAAGCATACCGTGAATGCTATTGCGCTTTATTCCGCTGAACAAAGCAAATACAACCGCACCAACCTTGCGGCACGCGATATTCCTGCCGATGCGTTCCAGTTCTATAACCTGGGACAGGCAGCAGGACAGATCACGATCGACCCGGCTTTGCAGGATTACCAGTTGTGGGGACTGATGTCAGCCATGGGCCGCGTGATGTATTCTTATGACAACCGCTACATGATCTCCGCTACCGTGCGTTCAGATGGATCATCAAGACTGGCCGAAGGAAAAAAATGGCATACCTATCCTGCGATCTCTGTGGGTTGGAACATTGCCAAGGAATCCTTCATGAGCAGTGTGGGATTTGTTAACAGTCTTAAACTCCGTGCGGGCTATGGACAAACCTCCAACCAGGCTATTGCGCCTTACTCAACACTGGGTTTATTGAGCACCAGGACTTATAATTTCGGAAGCAACAACTATGCTACCGGTTATTATGTATCGCAACTTCCCAACGAAGACCTGGGATGGGAGTTTTCAAAAACCTATAATGTAGGTCTTGATTTCTCCTTGTTCAGAAACAGGTTGTCCGGTGCCATGGATTATTACATCACTAAAACCGAAGACATCCTGCTGGGTCTTGGCCTGCCACCCACATCGGGTGTAACAGGTTACACTGCCAATATCGGTACCTCAGAGAACAAAGGTTTCGAGGTGGCACTCAATGGAACCATCATCGACAATGCCAATGGCTGGACCTGGGAAGCCGGTGTGAATTTTTACACCAACCGCAACAGGCTTACTTCGCTTGCTTCAGGTCAAACAAGAGATGAAGCCAACTGGTGGTTTGTAGGTCATAATATCAATGCCATCTTCGATTACAACAGGATCGGTCTCTGGGCCACTTCAAAAGACAGTGCAGATAATCACATGAACATCCTGGAACCAGGTGGTAATGTGGGCATGATTAAAGTGGAATACACTGGTGAATTTAATCCTGATGGTACTCCCAAACGTGCCATCGGCCCGGCCGACAGGAAGATCATTGATGTGGATCCTAAATTCCAGGGCGGTTTCAATACCCGTGTATCGTATAAAGGATTTGACCTGGGCATCGTAGGTGTGTACAGGAAAGGCGGTATTCTTTTCAGTTCCATCCATGGTTCCAGCGGTTACCTGAACCTGTTGAGCGGAAGAAGGAATAACCTGGATGTTGATTACTGGACACCTACCAACACTGATGCCAAATACCCCAAGCCCGGTGGTATTGTAAGCAGTGATAATCCCAAATACGGAAGTACACTGAGTTATTTTGATGGGTCCTTCCTGAAAGTGCGCACCATTTCTCTGGGCTATGATTTCAGCCGCACTCTGCTGAAAAACTCTGATGTGAAACTGCGTATGTACTTCACCGTTCAGAATCCATTTGTTATGTTCTCGCCATTCCATAAAGAATCAGGCATGGATCCGGAAACCAATTCCTTTGGCGACCAGAACGTGGCCTCCGGGGGCGCTATCAGCCAGAACAATGCACTGCTGAGACGCCTGCTTATCGTGGGTTATAACACACCTGCGACCCGTAACTATTTGGTTGGTGTTAACCTGACATTCTAAAACTTATGATCATGAAACAAATGCATATAAAATCGGTTTTTATCACAGCGGTTTTCCTGCTGACGTTTTCAGGATGTAAAAAAATCCTGGATGAAAAACCACGCAGTATTTACGAGCCTGGTTTTTTCAAAACGGAAAAAGGGGTACTGGGTGGCATCACATCACAATATGCCCACCTGAGGTTCATTTACGGGCAGCCCTATTTTTATAATACCCTGGAAACAGGTACGGATGAATATACCTATGCCCAGAGCGCGGATGCCAACTTCCGCGACGTAGACCTGAGTGGTGTGGGTAACCTCACCCCGGCCAGCAGCCGCTCAGATGCCTTATGGGGCACGGCCTTCTCCAATATCAATACCGCCAGCGGTATCATTGAGAACGCAGGTGCCGTAGGTACCATTTCCAATGCACTCATTGCTGAAGCAAGGTTTTTCCGCGCCTTCGATTATTTCCTGCTCGTACAAACCTTTGGTGGTGTTCCACTGGATCTCGGCGCTGGAGAATTAAAATTCAATACCACTCCATCCAGGAATTCAAAAAGGAATACAGTTCCGGAAGTTTATACAAAAGGTATCTTCCCCGACCTCAGGCAGGCGATTGCTGACCTGCCGGATGCACCAAGGGTAACCGGTGGTGTTACAAAGTCGGCCGCACGATTATACCTGGCCAAGGCTTATCTCACCTATGGCTGGTGGCTGCAGAATCCGAACAATATTCCTACCTACCCGCTCACCGACAGGGTGGATCCTGATGGAAAGAATGCAGCATGGTATTTCCAGTCTGCCTACGATGTAGCAGTGGAAGGCATCAACAATCCCGGTCCATTTGGGCTTGTGGATACTTATTACGATTTGCATGTAGGGGGCAACGACCGCAACAAGGAAATGCTCCTGTATGCCGATCATACACAGGAAAGTGAATTTTATAACGGAGCCTGTCTCGCATGTTTTGATAATGAAAATGGAAATGGGAAAAATTCGGCTGTTTGGATGGTTACCTGGAACTACACAGTGATCCGGAGCGCTGCCAATCCCGACGGAACCGGTGCAGCCATCAGTTCTGTACAAAGGGAAGCTGCACAGCCCCTTGGAAGACCTTACATCCGCATGGCACCCACCATTGGTGTGTTCACCAACACATTTGCTGAAAAAACACTTGATTCAAGATATGACGGCACATTCAGCACGGTGTATCGCGGCAACTGGCCCAAAGGTGGGGTAGCCAATGCAACCCTTTACAATGCCAACGATCTTCCCATTACACCCGGCCAGCCTGTATTGAGTTTTCTTGAAGATGATTCACAGGCAGCCAATATTGTTTATCCATCAGGGGCCAATTTCCCCGGCAAATCTTCCAACAATGTGGGAGCTGGTATATTGCCCGGCCGTGCGGATTTTGTAATCCACCCAAGTGGTATCAGCCGCATCGTTTTCCCGGGATTATGGAAAATGGGAGTGTACCGCACTGATAATGGCACAGGACTGGGACAACCCAATGCCACCAGTACACGTCCGTTCAAGATCGCGAAATTCTCAGAGCTTTATTTTATAGCCGCTGAAGCAGCCGTTAAAGGAGCTACACCGCAGGCAGGCAAATCTGCACGTGACCTCCTCAATGTGATCCGTGCACGCGCCGGCAAATGGAAATTTTCCAATAAGAATAATGCACCTCTGGTGGCCGACAACAGTGCTGCCATGATCGCAGCCACCCCGGCAACGATCGACATCAATTATTTACTGGCTGAACGTTCCAGGGAATATTTTGGTGAAGGTCACCGTTGGTTTGACCTCGTGCGTACACAAAAATGGAATGAACTCGCTGGTACTTACCAGATCGGTGGCGCCGCTTATGGAAATCATACGCCCATAACGGTCAACAGGACCATTCAGCCCTTCCATTATCTCAGGCCCATACCACAGGGACAAATTGATGGAATGGAAGGAACGGCCGAAGAAAAATCAGCTTACCAGAATCCCGGTTATAACTAGGATGTCCTGGATTGATGCCTGTAAATTTTGATCTTATCAATTTATTATAACCGAGGGAGGCTTGTTCCTCCCCGGTTTTTACCAGCATCAGGAAAACAGCATGGATTTTTTTCTATGTTGTGTGAAATTGAAATATAGTTTATGAACATTACACATTCAGCAAGGATCATTGCAGTGTTGGGCTTAGGTGTGCTGCTGTCCTGTAAAAAATCGAATGACACGGACCCGGTGCCTCCTCCGCCACCGCCAGTTCCTGTTGATACAATCGGACCACTTAAGACCACGGCAAATTTTCCCATTGGCCTGGCCATAGAATATGATCTTTTCAAGAACAACGCAACATACCATAACCTGGTGGTGCGTGAGGCTGACCAGGTGAGTTTCACATACCATATGAAACATGGAGCCATCGTTAAGGATGATGGAAGTTTTGATTTTACCAGGGCCGATGAAATGGTGAACCTCTCTGTTGCTTCAGGATTGAAGATCGTTGGACATACTCTTGCCTGGCACCAGAACCAGAATGGAAATTATTTAAGATCACTGGCCACAGGCGGACCAGATCCCAATGCACCTAATCTTTTACCGGAAGGGGATTTTGAAGCAGGCACCGGTACAACAGGAAATGGAACCACGTTGTTTACCGGCTGGAATGTGATAGTAGGCGGCAGTGCTGCGGGAAGTTATTCTGCGGTTGCGGGTAACGGAAGCAGCAGGGCATTCCAGGCCACGGTAACTACACCGGGCGCCAATGCTTACGATATGCAGGCCATTGGTCCCAACTGGACAGCCGTTAACGGAACCCAGTACACGGTGAGTGTTGATATCAAGGCATCAGTGAGCGGTGGCAAAGTAAGATTGGTGAACCAGAACAACCAGTACCAGCAATTTGAGATCAATCCCACCACTTCATGGGAAACCTATTCCTGGACACTCACTGCACTGGAAACTTCTCCTTCACTGAGGTTGAATTTTCCGAATGCAGGCGTTTATACCATTGATAATATCACCATTAAAAATGCTACCGGCGGGGCTGCCCCTTCAAATGAGGTGATCGCTGAAAGAGTGGATTCGGCACTCAGCCGTTTTGTGAGAAGAAGCATGATGCGGTACGCGGGCAAGGTGCATGCCTGGGATGTGGTGAATGAACCGGTGAATGACGGGAGCGGAACGGTAAGAACCAATACAGGTACCACCACGGGTGATATCTTTTTCTGGTCGCAATACCTTGGAAGAAATTATGCTCTCAAAGCTTTCCAGTATGCAAAGGCAGCCGACCCTTCGGCCCTGCTGTTCATTAACGATTATAACCTCGAAAGCGATGCACGCAAATTGGATTCCCTGCTGGCATTTGTAAATGAACTAAAACAGAAAGGAGCACAGATTGATGGTATCGGTACGCAAATGCATATCAACATCAATACGCCTAATACAGGAATAGAACTCATGTTCCAGAAACTGGCAGCAACCGGTTTGAAGATCAGGGTATCAGAGCTCGATGTAAGGGTGAACCCCACCAACATCGCTGGTTTTGTACCCACCGCTGCGCAATTGAAGGAGCAGTCTGATAAATACCAGTTCGTGCTGGAGTCATTTATCAGGAATGTTCCGGCAGCCCAGCGGTATGACGTTACAATCTGGGGCGTGGCAGATAATGACAGTTGGTATGTGACTGTGCAGAACAGGGCTGAGTTTCCATTGCTGTTCAATGCGGCTTACCAGAAGAAACCGGCCTATGTTGGATTTTTAAAAGGATTGAAAAACCAGTAAGTGGAAAAATATTTTTTAGAACGAGCAGTTTTAGATTCTCATGTAAGCAATCGTAAAAGGAGGGATGACTCTTCATCCTTCCTTGTTTTTAACAGCGTGAAAAAAGAAAGGTTATTGCTTAAAACTTATTCATTTTTGTAGTTTAGATCACAACAGATGCTATTACTAGGAATTGATCTTGGCACCTCATCTATAAAAGTTTCGGTTGTAGACTCAACCACGCAAAAATGTCTTGCTTCGGCTTTTTTCCCTGAAACGGAAATGGACATTATTGCCATTCGCCAGGGCTGGGCTGAACAAAGTGCAGATCTCTGGTGGGAACATGTAAAGCAGGCGATATTGAAATGCAATGCCAGCGGCAAATATGATCCCCGGGATATTGGTGCCATTGGCATCGCTTACCAGATGCATGGCCTGGTAATGGTGGACCGCGAGCAGAAGGTGCTGCACAATGCCATCATCTGGTGTGATGGCCGTGCCGTGGAAACAGGTGATGCCGCTTTTACTGCCATCGGTGAACAGAAATGTCTTTCCCACCTGCTCAATTCACCCGGTAATTTTACCGCGGCTAAACTGGGCTGGGTAAAAGAACACCATCCTGAAGTTTTTGAAAGGGTCAGCAAGGTGATGCTGCCCGGTGATTTTATCAGTATGAAATTCACAGGTGAGATCACCACCACTTCTTCAGCCTTGTCGGAAGGTATCTTCTGGGATTTTATTTCAAACGAAATCTCCGGCGATGTGCTGGGTCAGTTTGGTTTCAGCAAAGAAATCTTCCCGGAGGTGAGACCGGTCTTTTCACACCATGGTTACCTGAAAGAAAACGTGGCGGCCAGGTTATCACTTAAGGCTGGCATACCGGTTAGTTACAAGGCCGGTGACCAGTTGAACAATGCTTTTTCTCTCAATGCCATGCAGCCCGGTGAGGTGGCGGCAACAGCCGGAACTTCAGGCGTGATCTATGGCATCAGTGACCAGCTTACTTACGATCCGCAGTCGAGGATCAACAGTTTTGCCCATGTAAATCATGAACAGCAGCAGCAAAGGGTAGGAGTATTACTCTGTATCAACGGTGCGGGCATTGCCAACAGGTGGGTGCGCAACATGATGGGAGCCAGCCAGAATTATGATGGATTAAATACTGAGGCGGCCAGGATCAAACCTGGCGCGGATGGATTAATGGTACTTCCCTTTGGTAACGGCGCTGAAAGAATGCTGGGAAACCAGATGGTAGGCGCACATATCCAGGGTCTTGATTTTAACCTGCACCAGGCCGGTCATATGGTTCGCGCCGTGCAGGAAGGTGTGGCCTTTGCTTTCCGTTACGGACTTGATATCATGCGTGAAAACGGCATGAACCCGAAAATCATCCGTGCCGGCAAAACCAATATGTTTCTCAGTGAAGTATTTGTCCGTGCATTTGTAAACGCCACAGGTGTACCGGTGGAACTTTACCAGACCGATGGCAGTATCGGCGCGGCACTGGGCGCAGGCGCCGGTGTGGCTGCAGTTGATATTGCACAGGGGCGTTCATCCATTAAAATCATTGAGCCGGATGCGCAGGACTTATATAACGAATTGTACATCCAATGGCGATCTTTACTCGAAACACAATTACAATCAACCTATGAGGTCAGTCAGATCAGTTGAAGGACCAATTATGAATAAATCAAAACAATGACAGTCACAACAAAAACAAAACCGTATTTCAGGAATATCCCGCAGGTTAAATATGAAGGACCTGAATCAGACAACCCGCTTGCCTTCAGATGGTATGATGAGAATAAAGTGGTTGCCGGCAAATCAATGAAGGATCATTTCAAATTCGCCTGCGCCTACTGGCATTCTTTCAATGCGAATGGTTCCGATCCTTTTGGTGCACCTACACATCTGTTCGACTGGGACCAGTCCGCCGATCCGCTGGAGAGGGCTTACCATAAAATGGACGCGGCCTTTGAGTTCATCACCAAAATGAACCTGCCTTATTATTGTTTTCATGACGTGGATGTGGTGGACTTCACTGATGATATCGCGGATAATGAAAAAAGGCTGCAGGCCATAACTGATTATGCAGTGCAGAAACAAAAAGAGACAGGCGTAAAACTCCTTTGGGCAACAGCCAACCTGTTTTCACATAAGAGATATATGAACGGCGCTTCCACAAATCCTGACTTTCATGTGCTGGCACATGCGGGCACACAGGTGAAGGCAGCACTGGACGCCACCATACGCCTGGGTGGTGAGAATTATGTTTTCTGGGGAGGCCGGGAGGGCTATATGAGCCTGCTCAATACCGATATGAAAAGGGAGAAAGAACACATGGCCCGCTTCCTTCACATGGCAAAGGATTATGCAAGAAAGAATGGTTTCAAAGGAACTTTCTTCATTGAACCCAAACCTGCCGAACCCTCCAAGCACCAGTATGATTATGATGTGGAAACGGTGGTGGGTTTTCTAAGGCAGTACGACCTGCTGGGTGACTTCAAGATCAATATCGAGGTAAACCATGCCACGCTGGCCGGTCACACTTTTACTCATGAGCTGCAGGCTGCCGCTGATGCAGGCGTGCTGGGATCAATAGATGCCAACCGTGGTGATTACCAGAATGGCTGGGATACCGACCAGTTCCCGAATAATATCAATGAACTCGCGGAAGCCATGCTCATCATCCTGGAAGTTGGCGGCATACAGGGAGGCGGTATCAATTTCGACGCGAAGATCCGCCGCAATTCCACTGATGCGGAAGATCTCTTCCATGCGCACATCGGTGGTATGGACGCTTTTGCCAGGGCACTCGTTGTGGCTGACAAGGTCCTGCAAAATTCCGGGTACAGGAAATTCCGCCAGGAACGTTATGCCAGCTTCGACAGCGGAAAAGGAAAAGCATTTGAAGAAGGAAAGCTGACCCTGGAAGACCTGCGCAGTTATGCACTTGAAAATGGCGAACCTGAAACAAGAAGCGGCAGGCAGGAGTGGCTTGAAAATATGATCAACCGGTATATTTAATCCGCACCGATTATCGATTGATCCTTATTTTTAAACAAACCAAAAAAACTGAAGAATGGCCGGTTTACACCTGAATGATTACCTCGTTTTCATTTTGTATTTTTTGATCGTATCCGGGTATGGATACTATGTTTACCAGAGAAAAAAGAAAAAATCCGTAACAGCTTCACACGATTATTTTCTCGCCGAAGGTTCACTCACCTGGTGGGCCATTGGCGCCTCGCTCATCGCTTCCAATATTTCCGCTGAACAGTTCATTGGCATGAGTGGAAGTGGTTTCAAAATGGGACTTGCCATTGCCACTTATGAATGGATGGCCGCGGCCACACTCATGATCGTTGCCATTTTCTTTATACCGGTCTATCTCAAGAATAAGATCTATACCATGCCGCAGTTCCTTCACCAGCGGTATAATGGAACGGTGGCCATGATCATGGCCGTGTTCTGGCTGCTACTCTATGTAGTGGTGAACCTTACCTCAATTCTTTATCTCGGAGCCTTGGCCATCAACAGTATTTCAGGTCTAAATACCACGCTTTGCATGTACATGCTGGCCATCTTTGCCATCTTCATCACCCTGGGTGGCATGAAGGTGATAGGTTATACCGATGTGATACAGGTATTTTTCCTGATCCTGGGCGGACTGGTCACAACCTATCTCGCGCTCAACCTGGTTTCTGAAAAATTCGGAACCACGGGCACGATCAATGGTTTTAAGATCATGACCGAACAGGCAGAGTCGCATTTCCACATGATCTTTGAACAGAATAATGATAACTACATGGACCTACCCGGTCTTACAGTGCTGGTTGGTGGTATGTGGATCGTGAACCTGAACTACTGGGGATGTAACCAGTACATCACACAAAGAGCGCTGGGAGCTGATCTCAAAACAGCAAGAAGCGGTATCCTCTTCGCGGCCTTCCTGAAATTACTGATGCCTGTGATCGTGGTGTTGCCGGGAATTGCAGCGTATGTTTTACACCAGCAGGGAAGTTTCCAGACTGAGATGGTGCAGGCAGGGGAGATTAATCCAGACCGTGCCTATCCTGTACTGCTGAATCTTTTGCCTGTAGGGTTGAAAGGACTTGCCTTTGCTGCATTAACCGCGGCAATCGTTGCATCGCTTGCGGGCAAGGCCAACAGTATCGCTACCATTTTTACACTCGACATCTTCAAGAAAAAAATTCAACCCGAAGCATCAGAAAATAAAATGGTGAACGTGGGCAAGATCACGGTAATTGTTTCAATGATCCTGGCTGTGATGATCGCGCCTTTGCTGGGCATTGATAAAAAAGGCGGTTTCCAGTATATCCAGGAATATACCGGCTTTGTATCACCCGGCATCTTCGCCATGTTCATACTTGGATTTTTCTGGAAGAAGACCACCTCCAACGCGGCGCTATTTGCCACTGTGGGAGGCTTTGCATTTTCTTTATTCTTCAAATTCCTTCCCAATATCATGGACCTGTCCTTCCTCGAGCAGTTTGGTTTCGCCAAAGCCAACGCGGAAGGCGTGTTCGAGATCCCCTTCCTCGACAGGATGGGATTTGTATTCATCATCGCTGTATTGGGAATGGTGTTGATCAGCTTATATGAAACAAGAAGAGGTGTACAACCAAAAGCATTGGAGATCGACAAAAAAATGTTCCGCATGGCACCAGGTTTCGCTGTGGGAGCACTGATTGTTTGCGGTATCCTTGCTGCCCTTTATACCATCTACTGGTAATTGCCAGTCCATAAAAAAATCGTTATGAAGAAACTGTTCCCGGCGCTCTTGCTGCTGACCTTATGCCCTGTTTTACTGTTGGCCCAGCAGCCTGCCTACAAAAACAGGAACCTCGCACCTGAAGTAAGGGCGAAGGACCTGTTGAAAAGAATGACCCTGGATGAAAAGATCATGCAGACCCAGTGTTTATGGATCCAGAAATCCACCATCCTGGACAGCAAGGGCGATTTTGACCCGGTTAAGGCCGCTGCCGCATTGAAGAACGGGCTGGGCGAACTGGCGCGGCTCAATGAACAGGCGGGACCCAACAGCCTGGGTTATCACCCGGCACAGGCGGCTGCTTTGTATAACAAGATCCAGCGTTATTTCATTGAGAATACACGGTTAGGCATTCCCGTTATGGTGCATGAAGAATCGCTTCATGGCCAGCAGACACAGGATGCTACCAATTTTCCCATACCTATTGGACTCGCCAGCTCCTGGAATGAGGAACTGATGACAGAGATCTATACCAATGTTGCCGAAGAGATCCGGGCAAGAGGAGGCCAGCATGTTCTGGCACCCGTGGTGGATGTTACCCGCGATCCAAGATGGGGCCGCACGGAAGAAACCATGGGAGAAGATCCATACCTCGTGGCCAGGCTGGCTGTGGCCCAGGTAAAAGCTTACCAGGGTAATGGCACTTATTTAGGTCCTACCAATGTAGCGGCAACACTCAAGCATTTTGGTATTCATGGCCAGAGCGAGGGTGGACTGAACGTGGCACCCAGTAATCTTGATGAACATACAGCGAGGGAAGTTTTTTTCCCACCATTCAAGGCTGCGGTGCAGGAAGCGAAAGTGATGAATGTAATGGCAACTTATAATGAGATCTGGGGGTTGCCTGCACATATCAACAGCTACCTGCTGAAAGATATCCTGAGAAAAGAATGGGGCTTCAATGGTGTGCTGGTGTCGGATTATTTCGCAGTCAGTGATGTCAGCACATTACATAAGATCACACCCACTATAGATTCAGCAGGTTTACTCGCATTCAAAGCAGGCGTTGACCTGGAAACACCGGATCCAGCCGGGTTTAAGAACCTGAAGAAATACATTAACAGTGGAAAGATCACCATGAAGGAACTGGATGATGCTGTAACAAGAATTCTCATCGCCAAATTCAGGCTGCGTCTTTTTGATGATCCGTATGTAGATGCTGAAAAAGCGGAAGCGATCGTGGGCAGCCGCCAGAAAAGGGATGTGGCTTACAAAGCGGCAACCGAATCCATGGTATTGCTGAAGAATGAAAATAATTTCCTGCCGCTTAATCCTTCTTCTGTAAAAACCATTGCATTCATTGGTCCCAATGCTGATAAATGCCTGCTTGGTGGTTACTCCAGCAGGCCCCGTGTTTGTATCTCACCCCTGCAGGCCATGAAAGAGAAGTATGGAAATAATATAGAGGTGTTGTATGCGGAAGGTGTAAAGCTGACGGATAAGAACAACTGGTTTGCGGATACCATCAACCTGGCAAGCCGTGCGGAGAATGAACAAAAGATCAGGGAGGCGGTAGAGGTTGCGAAAAAAGCTGATGTGATCGTATTGTTTGTTGGTGGCAATGAAAGTATGAGCCGTGAGGGCTGGGCGAATAATCACCTTGGTGACCTGCCTACACTTGAATTACTGAACGGCCAGCAGGAACTGGTCAGGGAAATTGTTGCACTTGGGAAACCCACCTGCGCTTTTGTAAACAGCGGTCCGCCACTGAGCATTGGTGATCTGGTGAACAGTGTGCCTGCTGTGATGCAGTGCTGGTACCTGGGACAGGAAGGTGGTTATGCCATGGTGGATGCCTTGTTTGGCACCATCAACCCCAATGGAAAACTTCCCATCAGTTTCCCAAGGACTGCAGGTCACATTCCCGCTTATTATAATTATAAACCCTCAGCAAGGCGCGGTTACAACCTGGGCTTTGACGTTACTCCTCTATTTCCGTTCGGTCATGGTCTGAGCTATACGAGTTTTGAATATGGCAAGCCAACTGTTAGTGCTGCTTCCATCAAAAAGAATGGAACTGCTAAAGTGACTGTTACCGTAAAGAATACCGGCAGCAGGAGCGGGGCTGAAGTAGTACAGCTTTACATCAGGGATGATTATTCCAGTGTTGCGCGGCCGGTTAAGGAGTTAAAAGGTTTCAAAAAGATCTGGCTGGAACCGGGACAATCACAGGAAGTGAGTTTTACCATCACACCTGAATCACTTTCATTTTATAATAAGGATATGAAATGGGTGATTGAGCCGGGAGACTTCACCCTCATGGTAGGAACATCCTCTGATAAAACGCAGGAAGTAAAACTTAAAGTGCAATAGTTTTTTTTACCACTAAGTCGCCATGAAAGGAAGAAGAAATTACGAAAAACCTTTGCGTATTCTTAGCGTCCTTGGCGTTCTTTGCGGTTAAATAATCTATCTACATTAAACAGCTATTTTATTAATGAAGCTAATCGAAACCATGCGCTGGTTTGGCCCCAATGACCCCGTGAGTCTTTCCGACATCCGCCAGTCCGGCTGCACCGGTGTAGTCACGGCGCTTCATCATATTCCTGTTGGAGAGGTATGGACCCTGGAAGAGATCAATAAAAGAAAAGCTGCCATAGAAGCGGCAGGCATGAACTGGACCGTTATTGAAAGCCTGCCTGTAAGCGAGGATATCAAAAAAAGAAAAGGAGAATTCCAGAAACATATAGAGAATTATAAGGAAAGCCTGGTGAATGTAGCAGCCTGCGGCCTCAAGGTGGTCACGTATAATTTCATGCCTATTCTCGACTGGATGCGCACGGATATTTCCTACCAGATGCCGGATGGCAGCAGGGCCCTCTATTTTGAAAAATCAGCCTTTGTTGCCTTTGACCTTTTTTTGCTGAAAAGGCCAGGTGCTGAAAAAGATTACTCATCAGGTGAGATTGAAAAAGCACGTCATCGCTTCAGTTCCATGACAGCGGAAGAAAAAGAAACTTTATACCGCAATGCTTTACTCGGATTGCCTGGAAGTGAAGAAAGATTTACCGAGGAGCAGATTCTCAAAGCGCTGGATACCTATGCGGATATCAATGCCGACAAACTGCGTGAGCACCTGTATGCTTTTTTGAGAGAGATCGTTCCGGTTGCGGAAGCAAACGGTTTGCAGATGGCCATACATCCTGACGATCCACCTTATCCCATTTTAGGATTGCCCAGGGTGGTGAGTACCGAAGCGGATGCCAAAGCGATTATTGATGTGGCCCCTTCACCTGCAAACGGACTTTGTTTTTGTACCGGCTCTTATGGAGCGAGGCCGGATAATGATCTGCCGGGTATGATCAAAAGGCTGGGGGATCACATACATTTTCTTCATTTGAGAAATACAAGCCGCGATGCAGATGGGAATTTTTTTGAAGCAGATCATCTTGACGGCGATGCGGATATGTATGAAGTGATGAAAGAGATCGTATTGCTGATGCGCAAAAGAAAACATGCGATTCCCATGCGCCCGGATCATGGCCACCAGATGCTGGATGACCTGAATAAAACGACCTACCCGGGATACAGTGCGATAGGCAGGCTGAAAGGGCTCGCGGAGCTGAGAGGGTTGGAGATGGGTGTGAGTAGGAGTGTGTAGGGAGCTGCAGGATGCAAGCTACAAGCTGCAAGCTGCAAGAGGAGGTGCCTTCAATTTAAAAATTACCAACAATGAAAAATGAACAAAGGACGCATACTGTCTAGCAGCTAAAAGCTAGCAGTTTGCACTTTGCTGTGAGTCTGTTCTTTCAGTGATGCTCATACTTTCTTCTTCTACTTTTTTTCTTGATAAAAAAAGTAGCAAAAAAATCAAGCCAATTCGAAAGGAATGAGGCTGCGGTTCGTAAGGGCTGCGGGCGAATTGGCGTCCGACCATCATGCGTCTCGTAGAGCTCAAGGTCTAATTGTCATCCGTCGTATTATGCGGGCACCCTAAGAGCGCTGTATTCCCGCCCTGAAAGATTGATGTGTATTAAATTCTAAAAGCGGGAATAAGGCGCTGGACGTTTAAGTACATGACTGATTCTGAGTGTTAGTAATACAGAAGATATTTTAGCAGATTGAGTTATGTATCTTCTGCACTCCCTGCTGTTCGGCAATATCTCACTTCCCTAAATAATCTGATGAAACTGATGCTCATCGCATAAGGAATGCCAGCCCCAGCGGGGCGACATGTAAGTAGTAACGAGACCCATTAGGGAAATCCTAACCTCCGAGCCCCAGCGGGGCGACATTTCAAACTGAAAAGCTGCGAGCTGTTAGCCTTGAGCTACGAGATGAAGCCTTCAGTTTCCAAACTACATACACTGAAATATGAACAATGATCGATTACCATATAACTGTATGCATAATGTCTCGCAGCTCGCAGCTAGAAGCTCGCAGCTAGAAGCTAGCAGCTCGCAGCTAGCATCTTCTCCCTCTCACACACCGTCCAGGTCCTGTATCCACCCGAAAGATTTTTAACTTTAAAACCTTCCATGGCCAATATCCTGGTGGCTAGGTAACCGCGCAACCCGATCTGGCAATAAATGAAAATCTCCCGGTCTTTTGGTAATTCACGGCTACGCAGGCGTAAATCATCCAAAGGAATATTGATGGCTCCGGGTATATGTCCTTCCTGGTATTCTTTTTCAGTTCTTACATCCACCAGAATTTTGTCTTCGTCACCCAATTCATCACTATCGCAATAATAAACTTTCATCATGCCCTGCAGAATATTCTCCGCTGCCATACCCGCGATATTGATTGCATCACGTGCTGCAGAATAGGGTGGGGCATAGGCCTGTTCAAATTCACAGAGATCTTCAATGCTGCCCCCGTTGCCGATGATGGCTGACAGTACATCAAGTCTTTTATCAGCGCCTTTATTCCCTACTACCTGTGCTCCCAGCAGTTGGCCATTCACCGGAGCAAAGGCAAGTTGAATGGACATCATTTCCGCACCGGGATAATAGCTGGCATGTGAAAAACTATGCGTGGTAGAAACCAGGTGTTCAATACCGGCTCTTTTTAATTCTTTTGATGACATACCTGTACATCCTGCAGTAAGATCAAAAATCTTCGCGATGGCTGTATGTACAGAACCCTTCCAGGTTTGGGTATTGCCAAACACCAGGTTATTGGCACAGATCCTTCCCTGTTTGTTGGCAGGACCTGCCAGGTAGGTATTCCAGGGGGTGCCTGTAAGCGGACTGTTAAATTCGATCGCGTCCCCGATGGCGTAGATATCCGGATCAGAAGTTTGCAGGTAGCCATTCACGCGGATGCCACGACCGGTTTCCAGTCCTGCCATCTTTGCCAATCTCATATCAGGTTTTACCCCGATGCTCAGGATCACTACATCAACATCAAAACTGCCTTCATCTGTCAAGACCTCGAGTGATGATGACTGGCTGAAGCCAGTAACGTTCACACCTAAACGAAGATTGATATCTTTTGTTCTCAGGTATTGCTGAACTATGGCAGCCATTGGATAGTCTAGCGGACCCATTACCTGTTCGTCCCTTTCAATGATGGTGACTTCCATGCCTGCATGTTTCAGGTTCTCGGCCATTTCCAGCCCGATGAACCCGGCGCCGATGATAACCGCCCTGCCGGCCGATCTTTTTTGTATATATGCTTTGATATGATCGGTATCACGTACATTCCTCAAAGTGAAGAGGCCTTCCTGGTCAATCCCTGGAAGATCTGGTTTGATAGGGTTGGCCCCTGGCGACAGCACCAGTTTATCATAAGATTCCACAAGGTATTTGCCGTTGAGATGATCCAGGCTGGTGATGGTCTTAGCCCGCGGATCAATCGCAACAACTTCTGTATTGATCCTTACATCCACATTGAACCTGCCATGGAAACTTGCCGCTGTCTGCACAAAAAGTTTATCTCTTTCCTTAATTACATTGCCTATGTAATAAGGTAGTCCGCAATTGGCGTACGAGATATGCCCGGTTTTTTCAAATAATACGATATGCGCTTTTTCATCCAGCCTTCTCAGTCTTGCTGCCGTACTCGCCCCGCCTGCAACAGCTCCGATTATAACATACTTCATCAGTTTACACTTTGCGCAAAGGAATCAAAGCCTGCAGGGTTGTTTGATGACCTGGGTCAGCCGGACACCTGAGAAATATGTGCTGTCTCTTGTGTAGCCGCTGATTATATCTTGATTTTTATCGAAATTC
>CAYWSQ010000007.1:0-1817 GCA_964460925.1 uncultured Flavisolibacter sp.
AAAAAATATCAAAAGAAAAAAATGGCGCGGTTGTCAATATTCTCACCCACTGCAATGCAGGGTGGCTGGCTTTCGTGGATCGCGGTTCGGCAACAGCTCCCATTTATGAAGCATTTGAGAGAGGAATTAAAATTCATGTATGGGTGGATGAAACCAGGCCGCGCAACCAGGGTGCTTCCCTCACTGCCTGGGAATTGTTGAACCAGGGGATTCCACATACGGTTATCACAGATAACGCCGGGGGGCATCTCATGCAAAATGGAATGGTTGACCTGGTGATCACGGGAGCTGACAGGGTAACACGTAAAGGTGATGCCGCCAATAAGATCGGCACTTACCTTAAAGCACTGGCAGCAATGGATAATAACATTCCCTTTTACGTTGCCTTTCCTTCTTCCACGCTTGACTGGCAAACTTTGGATGGCCGTGATATTGAGATCGAAGAGAGGAATGCAGATGAGATCCGTTATGTACAGGGACTTTGTGATAACGAGATCAAAAAAGTACTGGTTATGCCCGAAGGCAGTTCAGCCATCAATCATGGTTTTGATGTTACACCTGCACGACTGATCATAGGCCTGATCAATGAAAGAGGGATCTGCGAAGCAAACGAAGCATCCATTCTTGGCTTATTCCCTGAACAAAAATGATGAACGAAGAAGGCGTCATAAAATACAAAGGAAACTGGGTTAAGGTCGGTGCCGTGGAAGGCAACTGGTTTCACCAGCTAGATGCAGTGAGAAGCCGGCTTTACCAGGAAAGATTAATCGGGGAAAACCAGGATGGAATCGGTTATGGGAATATCAGCATGCGACATCATCAAAACCAGTTCATCATCAGCGGCACCGGCACAGGTTGTATTGAAAAACTTGAACCTTCAGATTATACCCTCGTTACTGATTTTGATTTTGAACAAAACAGTCTGACCGCAAAAGGTCCCGTGATGGCTTCTTCCGAATCACTCACGCATGCAATGATCTACCAGACGAGGCCAGGCGTGAATTCAGTGATCCATATACATCATCATGAACTCTGGAAAAAACTATTAAAAACCCATCCCTCTACTTCTGAGCTGGTACCTTATGGCACACCCGGCATGGCGCTTGAAATGCAAAGGCTATTATTATCCTACCCGAATCTTTCGGTATTTGCCATGGGCGGACATGAAGAGGGCATCATAGCATTCGGTGAAACCCCGGAAGCCGCCGAAGCTTCCCTGATGGAACACCTGCCCGTTTCCTGATCCGCCACACTTTGTCAGGCATTTGTCACAAGTCCTCAAGTTGACTTCTATCACATTTCACCATCGATGCGCTCATAAAATAGACAGTGGTCATATAATGATTTTTGTCGCTTCATTCAAACCGAACATGAAGCACCAGTTTTCTTCAATAGAAAATTCCAGATCGCGTAAGCCATTTTTCCCGATCCGGCAGGATTGGCGGCTTGCAAACCAGTCTCTTTGCGTAAAATTCAACATAGTGAGAAAATTATTGATACTGGCATTGATCGCACTCGGACTCAATGCACCCGCGCAGGAAGGATTTGTTCAACAGGCAGCTTTAAACATACCGGCTGAAGAAGTTCCCGCCGGCATCATCACAGGACAGGTTTTAACTACCGACCAGAAACCGGCAGCGTATGTTTCCATACAGGTAAAAGAAAATAACAAGACTGCACTTTCTGATGAAAACGGCTGGTTCAGCATCCGGAACCTGAAAGAGGGAACTTATACCATTGAAGTAACCATGGTGGGATTGAAACCAAAACAAAAAACAGTAGACATCAGGAAAGACCAGGCCGTTCATATTTCCATT
>CAYWSQ010000007.1:1827-35242 GCA_964460925.1 uncultured Flavisolibacter sp.
ATATCTTTTGTATTCCGTCAAAAGACTGCTCTTTCATATTTCCATTACCCTGGAAGAAAACGCCAAACAACTTTCAGATGTAGTAGTAACATCCGGAAGAAGACTGAATAACAAACCGGTGGCCATCGGGAAGATCGCGATCAACCCTATGGACCTGCCGCAAAGTGTATCGGTAGTGGGACAGGGTCTCATCCGCGACCAGCAGGCACAGAGACTGGGTGATGTGATCAAAAATGTAAATGGTGTGTATGTTACCACTACCAGGGGAAATGTGCAGGAAAGTTTTGGCGCACGCGGTTACAGTTTTGGAAGCACCAATCTATTCAAGAATGGAGCAAGGGTCAACTCGGGTTCCATGCCGGAGATGAGCGCCATTGAAAGAGTGGAAGTATTAAAAGGCAGTTCCGCCATTTTATTCGGACAGGTGGCGCCGGGTGGCATTGTGAACATGGTAACCAAACAGCCAAAATTTGAAAGAGGTGGCAGCGTTTCCATGCGTGCCGGTTCCTATAATTTGTACAAACCCGCGTTTGATATTTATGGTCCTTTGTCAGGCGGCATTGCTTACCGCTTAAATGGCACTTATGAAAACGCCGAAAGTTTCCGCGACCAGGTGAGTTCTGAGAGGTTTTATGTAAATCCTTCCTTCCTGTTCAGGCCTGGTACCAGAACTGAAATGGTACTGGAAGGTGATTACCTGCATCATGATTTCACTCCAGATTTTGGAATCGGCAGTCTTGATAATACTAAAATTCCCGATGTACCCCGTTCCCGGTTTATGGGTACCAACTGGCAGTACAGCAAGGTGCGGCAGGCTACCACAACAGCAACTATCAGGCATGAACTGAGCGAGCAGTGGAAGATCAACAGTTCCTTCTCCTACCAGTATTATAAAAGAGATTATTTCTCCACCGAGAGGATCCAGGCCGCAGCGAATGGCGACTGGACAAGACCACTTGGAAAAATTTTGACGGATGAAAATTATTATACCGGCCAGGTAAACCTGGAGGGTCATTTCAAAACTTCAGCTCTTGATCATACCTTATTATTTGGCGTTGATGCAGACCGCACCATCACCACCAATAATGATTTCAGCTTCCCTGCTGTTACAGGTCTTCCTGCAAATGGATATGACCGCATCAACATCCTTGATCCCTCTAAATATGTGCAGCGCACGGATATGCCGGAAGCAACCCGCATCCGCCAACGGGTAGCCCCATCCTACCGGACGGGGATCTACCTCCAGGATCTTGTAAAGCTCTCTGATAAATTCAATGTGCTGGCAGGTATCAGGTATTCCTATCTCAAAACACAGGGTATAGATTCAACCAATATGCTCACCGGTGCGAAAACCACGGGCAACGACAGGTCTGAATCTGCTTTCTCACCAAGGGTAGGACTGGTTTATAAACCTTTCAGGTCAACGTCTTTCTTCGCTAGCTATGCCAATTCATTTGTAGTGAACAGCGGGCAGGATCTTGATGGAAATACACTCGATCCCTCCATCATCGACCAGTATGAACTGGGTGTAAAGAATGAATTCTTCAACGGACTGCTATCAGCTAATGTTACCTTATACCGCATTGTAAATAATAACCTTGCTCAAACAGCACCTTTCCTCCGCGATGGTACACCCAACAACAATACGAGCATCAAGGAACTGACAGGGCAAACTACCAGCGATGGTGTGGAACTGGACCTGGCGAGCCATCCATTAAAAGGATTGGACATCACCGCAGGCTACAGTTATAATTTCGCACGCTATACCAAAACCGCGGGAACAAGAGGCAGCTATAAAACCGGTGAAAGACTGGTGAACAACCCGGCCCACACAGCTAACGCAAGTATGTTTTATACTTTACAGGGAACATCTCTAAAGGGACTGAAACTCGGCGCTTCCGTATTCTATATCGGTGAAAGAGTGGCGGGTTGGAACAATACGGTTGGACAGTCGCAAAACTTTTCAAGGATGATACCGGTTGATGGCTTTACAACCCTGGATATTTCCGCTGGTTATTCCATTAACAGGATCAGCCTGATGGCCAAGGTTTCGAATGTCACCAATGCACTCAATTATTTTGTGCATGAGAACTACAGTGTGAATCCCATTCCGCCCAGGCAGGTTGTAGCTACTGTGAGCTATAAATTTTAATTAAAATATAAAAGAAAGAGGCAGGACTTAAAAAGTTTTGCCTCTTTTTGCATCCCCGATCATGAAAATATTTTTCCGCCGCATACATCTTTACCTGGGCCTGGCCGCAGGACTTGTTATTTTGATCTGCTGCCTTACAGGCGCCATCCTGGTTTTTGAAAAAGAACTCCAGGTGGGGCTGAACAAGGACCGTTATTATGTAACGGCCCAGTCCAGTCCATTAACTGTTGACCAGTTGGTAAAAAATGTAAAGGATAGTTTTCCCGGAGCAAAGGTCAATGCTGTAAAGATGTATGCTGATCCCGAACGTTCAGCCGAGATCAATGTCTCTATCAGTCCTAAAAAAGAGCAGGATTTAAAAAAAGATACTGCGGTCAAAAATGCTGCATCGCCTGCAGCCAAACCGGCGGCACCACAGCGCCAGCCTGGTTTTACCATTTTCGTTAATCCATATACCGGTGCCATACTGGAAAAATACAGTTACCGCGAAACCTGGCTCTACCAGGTTTTTGCCCTGCACCGCTGGCTGCTGGGAGGCAATGACAGCATCGGCAAATACATCGTAGGTATTTCCACCCTCATCTTTTTATTCATTCTGATCACTGGTATCATACTATGGTGGCCCAAAACCAAAAAGATCCTGAAACAAAGACTGAAGATCAAATGGACAGCGGGATGGAAAAGACTGAATCACGATCTGCATCTTGTATTTGGTTTCTACAGCGCCATCTTTCTTTTCATATTCGCATTTACAGGTTTAGCATGGTCATTCGAATGGTTTAATAAAGGGATCTATACGGTTACTAATTCACCTATCAAACCTCCACCGCCGCCAAAATCAACGTATGTAACTGATTCCAAAAAGATCAGTTTTGACCAGGCGCTTTCCGTTGCAAAATCTGTAAAACCTGGTGCCGAGTTTTACAATATCACCATGGCAAAAGATTCGGTGGATGCAGTGAATGTAACGGCCCTGCCCGAAGATGCCATGCATGAATCAGCAACTGATGCGATTTATCTTGACCAGTACACAGGAAATGTAATTGGTAAAATGGATTTCGGAGACAGGAGCCTGGGTGCGCAGGTGCGTTCTTCATTCAAGCCTGTTCATACGGGCAGCATCTGGGGTACTCCTTCAAAGATTTTGGCATTTATTGTATGCCTGCTGGGGGTAACCTTCCCGATAACAGGAACGATCATGTGGATCAACCGTACGAGAAAGAAAAAACGTGCAGCCGCAAATACTGAAGTGAACGAGACGGAAGAGATGTACGCGGATTAATTTTCTTTTTTCCTTATTAATTTATAGATCCTGATGGCACTCATCAGCACAATGATAAGAGCTATCAGTCCTGAGAGTCCCCATACAAGGCTCATGGCATTTTTTACACTCGCCAGCATTACTATGGCCACGAGGAAGATCGTCGCAACCTCATTCCAGATCCTCAATTTTTGTGATGACCATAAAAATTTCCCTTTCATTTCATCTTTATAGATCTTATGCAGGGAAAAATGATAAACATAAAGAAGCACTACGAAAACCAGTTTCACCAGCAGCCACCTTCCTCCTTCATCGAATAAGGACTTGTCCCATTTTCCATTGATCATTACCCATGGACCAAGGATCAACGTAATGATGGCGGAAGGCCAGGTAATTCCCATCCACAGCCTTTTGATCATGATGGAAAACTGCTGGCGCAATATAGATCGTGCAGGTTCATCCTTTTCTCCTGCTTCTGTATTGTAAATAAAAAGCCGCACGATATAGAACATACCGGCAAACCAGGTCACAATAAAAATGATATGCAGGGCTTTCAGGTAGAGATAACTCATGCGAGCACCATTGATGTATCACCATTCGCGTAACTGCGGATCCATTTTTCCATAGCTTTCACCCACAAGGGATGTATGTTCAGGCAGGGGATCATCTCAAATGATTCTCCTCCACTGTGAAGAAAGATTTCTTTGCCTTCTTCTGCAATTTCTTCCAGTGTCTCCAGGCAATCGCTCACAAAGGCCGGGCAAACCACCAGTATTTTTTTCACCCCACGGCCGGGCAATGCTTCCAGCTCTGCCGCGGTATAAGGTTGCAGCCAGGGATCACGGCCCAGCCTTGACTGGAATGACTGGCTCCATTTTTCTTCCGGTATGCCTAATCTTTCCGTAACGATCCGCGTAGTTGCATAACACTGGTGACGGTAACAGAATTCATGAGCAGGGGAGGGAGTTTCGCAGCAGTTAGCCACTTTCAGGCAATGCTGGCCTGTAACATCACCTTTATAGATATGGCGCTCGGGCACACCATGATAGGAGAAAAGAATGTGGTCATACTCCTTTTCCAAATGCGGGCGGATGCTTTCAGCTAAAGCATCGATGTATTCCGCATTATCATAATAGGGTTTGATAGTAGTTAATTTGAAACTATACTGACCTTCGCGGTGCTGCTTCTTTGCATATTCAACAGCAGTTTCATAACTGCTCATGGCATAATGAGGATACATGGGAATGGCGATCACTTCTTCCAAACCGGGATGCTCTTTCACCAGCGCATCAAAAGCGTTTTTGGGAGATGGCGAGCCATAGCGCATAGCAATGGTGACCGGTTCGGGAATTTCTTTCTGCAGCGTGCCTGCAAGATCCCTGCTGATGACCAGTAAGGGAGAACCCTGATCAGTCCAGATAGATTCATAGGCTTTCGCTGATTTAGGCGCCCGGAATGGAACAATGATGCCTTTTACAAGCAGGGCCCTGAAAAGCCAGGGTTTATCGATCACACGCTCATCCATCAGGAATTCATCAAGATATTTTTTTACATCCTTCACCGCAGTGGAATCGGGTGAGCCAAGATTCATCAGTACAATGGCACGCTTCGTCATGTTGGCAAAAGTAAGGCGGGTAAGGGTTGTAATGTATGTAGCCATGGCAGAATGCGAAACCTGATAAAAATCAAACCTTCAAATGACAGACGAATGACATAGTTTTTAGGCCGGGGGAGTTTACGAATTTACTTTTGCGTCTCTAGTTTCGACTGAAAGAAATGGAGTCACAGCAGTACCACAAGGACATATCTAATTTCTATGTTGCCGGGATCAATTATAAAAAATCCGACGCCTCTGTAAGGGGCCAGTTCGCGATTAATAATGACCAGTACAGCCGAATTCTCGAAAAAGCGAATCTCCAGGGACTTGACGAGGTCTTTATTCTTTCCACCTGCAACCGCACTGAAATTTACGGTTTTGCTTACTGCAGCCACCAGTTGGCCGAACTGCTTTGTTCCGAAACAGCAGGTGATGTAGCGACTTTTAAATCTTCCGCCTATATCAAATCAGGAGCTGCCGCTATTGAACACCTTTTCCAGGTAGGTGCCGGTCTTGATTCCCAGATCCTGGGTGATTACGAGATTGTAGGCCAGTTGAAGACAGCCGTGAAATTTGCAAAAGATGCAGGATACGTTGGAGCATTCACCGAAAGACTGATCAACTGCGTGCTGCAATCTTCGAAGCTGATTAAGAACCAGACAGAACTCAGCGGGGGCACGGTATCCGTTTCCTTTGCTGCCATTCAATATATCAAAACGGTTGTGCCGGCACCCGCCAGTAAGAATATTCTCCTGCTTGGTGTGGGAAAGATCGGCAGGAATACCTGCAAAAATCTTGTTGACTATCTCGGTACTAAAAAAATCACGCTGATCAACCGAACACCTGATAAAGCGGAGGAACTTGCCAAAGAACTGGGGTTAAGGTCAGCACTTCTTGAAAACCTGGATGAAGAGATTGGAAGGGCTGATATCATTCTCGTGGCAACCAATTCGCCCGAACCCACCATTTTGAAAGAACATATGGAAGGTCATGGCAGGAAACTGATTATTGACATGTCCATACCTTATAATGTTGATGAAGAAGCCCAGGCACTGCCAAATGTGCAAC
Organism: uncultured Flavisolibacter sp.; assembly: GCA_964460925.1. GTDB lineage: Bacteria > Bacteroidota > Bacteroidia > Chitinophagales > Chitinophagaceae > Flavisolibacter. The sequence continues at coordinate 7,906 of CAYWSQ010000007.1, forward strand.
TGGTGAATGTTGATGAGCTCTCGAGAATGAAAGATGAAACCCTGAAGATGAGAATGGCAGAAGTGCCTAAGGCCATCACCATCATCAACGAGCTGATGTTTGAATTCCGCGAATGGGTGGAAATGCGCAGGCATGTACCCATGCTGAAAGCCCTCAAATCGAAACTCAAAGAATTATATACGCATCCGCATTATACACCTGCTACAGATACCTGTACCCGTAAGATGGACGTTCATATCCAGCGTGTGCTGAATGAGACAGCCGGAAAGATCAAGGTCCGCAACCAGCGCGGTTGTCAGTACATTGCAGCCCTGAACGATTTTATAAGCGCTAAAAATTAATGTCAAAGATCATTCGCATAGGAACAAGAGACAGCCAGTTGGCTGTCTGGCAGGCTACATTGGTACAGGACCTCCTGAAAAAAACCGGTGTGGCATCTGAACTGGTCTATATCAAAAGTGAAGGTGATATTGATACGGTCACGCCGCTGTATGCGATCGGGGTTACCGGTGTTTTTACCAAAACACTTGATGCCGCTTTATTAAATAACCGCATTGATATCGCCGTGCATTCCATGAAGGATGTGCCGGTGCAACTGGCATCAGGCATCCACCAGGCTGCCGTTCTTGAAAGAGCTTCGCATAAGGATATTTTTGTACCGCACCCTGATGGTAACGAAGTACACTCATTGTTTGGTAACATTACATCAACTGCCATTGTAGCTACCAGCAGTGTAAGAAGGATTGCGCAGTGGAAAAACAGGTTCTCCAATCATTCAATTGAAAATCTTCGTGGGAATGTAAACACACGATTGAGGAAACTCAAAGAAAGCAACTGGAGCGGAGCCATCTTCGCGGCAGCAGGATTGGAAAGAATTGGATTAAGACCTGCAAATGCTGTAGACCTCGACTGGATGCTGCCGGCACCGGCCCAGGGTGCCATCATGATCGTTTGCCGCGAGGAAGATCATGTTTCTTATGAAGCATGTATTCCATTGAATCATGAAGAGACAGCATTGTGTACCAAAATCGAAAGGGATTTTTTAAGTGGATTGATGGGTGGCTGCTCCACTCCTATTTCTGCTTTAGCGGAAGTGAAGAGCGGGCTGGTTGAATTCAGAGGAAATATCACGACACCTGATGGTCTTCATTCAATTGATACTTCCTGCCACGTACCCATTATGAACGCTGCTGACCTGGGAATGAAACAAGCGAGATCCATTATGGATATGGAAGGCAACAGCGAGATCCGTCATTTAATCAATAAACGTGCAGCAGGAAATGGTGAAGTTTAAAATATTAAGCACAAAAAAACTGGAACCATCGCTTCTCGTCAAAGCGAAAGAGCAGGGTGTGTCCGTAGAAGAACAGGAAGCCATTACCATCAGGCCGGTACTATCAACACAGCAATTGAAAGACTTGCCCGGATTATTTGAAGGCAACCATCCCAAATTCATCATCTTCACCAGTTGCAATGCAGTTGAGGTCGTAAATGAAAAAATGCAGGAAGCAGGATTGCAGCCAGTCAACTGGAAAATCGCCTGCATTGAAGGTAAAACCCTGGAGACCGTACAGAAACTTTTCCCAAAGGTGGAAGTCATTGCAACTGCCACTTATGGAAAGATACTGGCTGATAAGCTGGTGACCATGCCTTTGCAGGAGGTTTATTTTTTCTGTGGAAATATCCGCCGGGATGAATTACCGGAAATGCTGAGAAGCCATGCTGCCGTTTTCTACGAAACCGTGGTGTATGAAACCCTGCTGAACCGCATCAAAACCACTGAACATTTTGATGGAGTTCTTTTTTTTAGTCCGAGTGCAGCAGAAAGTTATTTTTCAGTAAACGAAATGGACCCGGGTACGGTTTGTTTTGCCATTGGTGAAACCACCGCGGCCTGCGTGAGATTGTTCACTCGGAATAATATTGTTATCAGTCCCTACCCCAACCAGGAAAAGATGACTGAAGAAGTATTGAAATATTTCTGCCTGGAAAGCCAGGCTTAATCATAAGCATAAACAAATGAGCGCATTGAAGAATGATCTATTATTGAGAGCACTGAGGCAGGAAGTTGTAGAACGTCCGCCTGTATGGATGATGAGGCAGGCAGGCAGGTATCTTCCCGATTATATCAAACTGCGTAAGCAATACGATTTTTTCACCCGTGTTCAAACGCCTGAACTGGCAACGGAAATCACGCTGCAGCCTGTTGACCAGGTAGGTGTGGATGCGGCCATTATCTTCTCGGATATTTTAGTGATACCCCAGGCTATGGGACTTGAAGTGACGATGGAAGAAGGAAGAGGCCCGCTGCTTCCCAAAACCATTTCCACGCAGGCTGATATTGATGCATTGAACACCGCTGATGCGGCCGAACATCTTAAGTATGTGTTGGATGCACTCAGTCTCACCAAAAAAGAATTGAATGGACGCGTACCACTGATTGGTTTCGCGGGTGCGCCATGGACCATACTTTGTTACATGGTGGAAGGCAAGGGCAGCAAGACCTGGGACAAGGCCAAACAATTTGCCTACACCCAGCCAGCGCAGGCGCATACTTTATTGCAGAAGATCACTGATATCACCATCGATTACCTGGTGGCGCAAACAAAAGCCGGCGCGGATACCGTGCAGGTTTTTGACAGTTGGGCGGGATCACTATCACCGGAAGATTTCAAAACTTATGCGCAACCTTATTTATTACAAATTGCTGAAGCAGTAAAACCACATGCACCGGTGATCCTTTTTCCAAAAGGCACCTGGCATACATTGAACGACCTGAGTAAATCGGGCGCCAGCGGTATTGGTATCGACTGGACTATCAGCCCGGCTATGGCCAGGCAATTATCAGAGAACCGGATCACGCTGCAGGGCAATTTTGATCCGGCCAAACTTCTCGCACCTATTCCACAGATCAAAAAATGGGTGAAGGAAATGATAGACGAATTCGGAACACAGAGATATATCGCCAACCTCGGTCATGGCATCACACCCAATGTACCCGTGGACCATGCGAAAGCTTTTGTGGAAGCGGTGAGGGAATATGGCCAATAGCCAATGGCCATTAGCTATTGGCTATTGGCATTCAATAACACTTTATGAACTACAAACAAACCTGGATCCAATACATTCATTCCCTGCAGGACAAAATTTGCACTGCCCTTGAAGAGGTGGACGGGAAGGCTAAGTTCCAGGAAGACCAATGGGAAAGACCGGAAGGCGGTGGCGGAAAGACCAGGGTGATCGCAGGGGGCGCTGTTTTTGAAAAAGGCGGCGTGAATACATCTGTTGTTTTTGGAGATGTGACCGATGCCATGCGCACCCAATTAAAGATCAATGGCGCCAAATGGTTTGCCTGTGGACTTTCACTGGTGATCCATCCTTTCAATCCTTTTGTGCCCACCATTCATTGCAACTACCGCATGTTTGAGTTGTACAATGAAAATGATGAAGTAATCGACCGGTGGTTTGGCGGCGGAACAGATCTTACGCCTTATTACCTCTTTGCAGAAGATGCCATTCATTTTCACCGCACCTATAAGAATGTCTGTGACAGGTTTGACGAAAAATGGTACCCGCTTTTCAAACTGGAGTGTGATAATTATTTCGTGAACCATCACCGCAATAATGAAAGAAGGGGCATTGGCGGAATATTTTATGATTACCAGGGCAGGCTCAGTAAAACAGGTACTGATGAAACGCAGCGGTGGATAAATTTCGGTATGGCCTGCGGTAATGCCTTTACAGATGCCTACCTGCCCATCGTTGAAAAAAGAAAAAGAATGGACTTCAGTCCATCCCATAAACACTGGCAGGAGATCAGGAGAGGCCGTTATGTAGAATTCAACCTGGTACATGACCGTGGCACCCTGTTCGGTCTAAAGACCAATGGAAGAATCGAAAGCATCCTGATGAGCCTTCCGCCAACTGTCCGTTTTGAATACAATTACCAGCCGGCACCCGGCAGTGAAGAGGAAAAACTGCTGAAAGCTTGTTTGCAGCCGGAAGACTGGGCCTGATAAAATTTAAACAATGATCTTACAAAGAAGAAACAGGATTCTCAGGGCTACTCCCGCTATCAGGAGCATGGTGGCTGAAACACACCTGACACCGAATGATTTTATCGTTCCTCTTTTTATTGATGAAGGAGAGAACGTGGAAACAGAGATCGCTTCCATGCCTGGTTATTACCGCAGGAGCATTGACCTGACCTTGAAAGAAGTGAAGGAACTCTGGAGCATGGGCATCAAAAGTGTGCTGCTCTTCATTAAATGCAAGGATGAATGGAAGGATAATACGGGGAAGGAAGCCTGGAATGAAAATGGTCTGATGCAGCGAAGCATCAAAGCCATCAAGGACCTGGTGCCTGGCATGTACGTCATGACGGATGTAGCGCTTGATCCCTACTCATCCTATGGTCATGATGGCATTGTTGAAAACGGTGAGATCGTTAATGATCCTACGGTTGAAGCCCTGGTGCGCATGAGTATTTCACACGCGATGTCGGGCGCCGACATGGTAGCGCCAAGCGATATGATGGATGGCCGCATCGGTGCCATACGCCAGGGACTGGAAGAAAACAATTACACCCATGTGGGCATCATGGCCTACAGCGCCAAGTATGCCTCCTGTTTTTATGGTCCTTTCCGTGATGCACTGGATTCAGCGCCTGGCTTTGGAGATAAAAAAACCTACCAGATGGATCCTGCCAACAGGACCGAAGCAGTGAAGGAAGCATTGATGGATGTGGAGGAAGGAGCTGATATCGTAATGGTGAAACCGGGCCTGCCCTATCTTGATATCGTGAGGGAGGTGAAAAATGCCGTGCATGTTCCCGTGAGTGTTTACAATATCAGCGGTGAATATGCCATGATCAAGGCAGCAGCGAAAATGGGCTGGCTCAATGAAGAACAGGCCATCCTGGAAACACTTACTTCCATTAAAAGAGCAGGCGCTGATTTGATCGCTACTTATTTCGCGAAAGACGCGGCAAGGCTGATCGGATAATTTCAAAAGATCTAAACAACAACAATGAACTACCATAAAAGCCATACACTTTTTGAACGTGCGCAGCATTCCATTCCCGGTGGTGTGAACTCACCTGTGAGAGCTTTCAAAAGTGTGGGAGGTGAGCCTGTATTCTTTAAAAAAGCCAAAGGCGCTTACCTGTATGATGTGGATGGCAACCGGTATATAGATTATATCAATTCATGGGGCCCTATGATCCTGGGACATGCTTTTGAGCCGGTGGTGGAAGCCATTCGTGAAAAGGCCGCGGACAGCACTTCTTTCGGCGCGCCAACAGAACTGGAAGTGGAAATGGCGGAGCTGGTCAAATCGATGGTGCCGAATGTTGATTTGATCCGCATGGTAAGCAGCGGCACAGAAGCCTGCATGAGTGCCATCAGGCTGGCAAGAGGTTATACCGGTAAAAATAAGATCATCAAATTTGAAGGTTGTTATCATGGTCATGCTGATTCATTTCTTGTGAAAGCAGGAAGCGGTGTGGCCAGTTTCAATATCCAAACCGTACCTGGTGTTACCTCCGGTGTGTCACAGGATACTCTTACCGCACCTTATAATAATCTTGAAGTAGTTGAACAACTGGTTCAGCACCATAAAAGTGAAATAGCCGCCATCATTATTGAACCTGTTGCCGGTAATATGGGTTGCATCATCCCGGCGCCTGGTTACCTCGAAGGATTAAGAGCTATTTGTTCCCGCGAGAACATCGTTTTCATTTTTGATGAAGTGATGACGGGTTTTCGCCTGGCACCCGGCGGCGCACAGGAAAGACTGGGTATTGATGCCGACCTGGTGACCTATGGAAAGGTGATTGGCGCCGGCATGCCTGTTGGTGCATTTGGTGGTAAGATGGAGATCATGAAACAAATCGCGCCGCTGGGAAATGTTTACCAGGCCGGCACATTGAGTGGCAACCCTCTTGCAATGATCGCGGGATATACTCTACTGAAGCATCTCCAATCCAACCCCGGGGTTTATGCTTCACTCGAGGAAAAAGCAAATCGCCTGCATTCCGGTTTGAAAAATATCCTGGATGAATCAGGCATTCCCTATGTAATCAACCAGCTTGGATCGATGATCTCGATCCATTTCAGTAAAACACCGGTGAATGATTTTGCTTCCGCTGCCTCTGCGGACAATGCATTCTTCAACCGTTTCTTTCATGCCATGCTGGACAGGGGTATTTATTTGCCGCCTTCAGCTTTTGAAACCTGGTTTCTTTCTGATGCGTTGAGTAATGAGGATATTGATCAGACAATTGATTCTGCGAAAGAGAGTCTGGAAGCGTTGTTGAAATAAAATAAAGGTTTTACAGAAATGAGTTTCACGCAAAGCCAGCCCTCGCTATTGCTGCGGGCTAGCACAGCGCAAAAGAGAACAGACGCAAGCTTTGTGTAATCTTCTTTTTTTGTTTCCCTGGGGGTGAAGAAATAGCCGGGAAGGCGGGAAGGGCGGGAAGAAAACGGTAAGTAGTTGTTCTGGTTATTATAAGTATTAGAGATTTCCAATAATAAAATATCAGTAATCTCTAAGTATGGTCTGATACTTAGAGATTACTTACCACCTTCCCGTCTTACCGGCTATGTATTTATTTATAAAGAGAGGCGAATAAATAGTCCAAGGTATCTATTAATGAAATGGATAAAAATGCCGCCTTCCGGTGTTAAAAAAATCTCCCCCAATCATGGTTCAGACTTCCTAATTTCAATACATGATCCTGCTCGAAGCATTTGACTGGAAGCAATTTTTGATGGGAGAAGAAGACTGGAGCTTTCTTCTTGAAACCCTCTTCCGGACCGTTATCATGTTCATCATCCTGCTCTCAGGATTACGCATCCTCGGCAAGCGCGGTGTGAAACAACTATCCGTTTTTGAACTCGTTGTGATCATTGGCCTTGGTTCCGCCGCCGGTGACCCGATGTTCTATAAAGATGTAGGTATCATGCCTGCCATCATCGTTTTCAGCTTCGTGATCGGGATGTATAAACTGGTGACCTTCCTGGTAGCCAAAAGCAAAAAATTTGAACATGTAGTAGAAGGCAAACCCGTATGCCTCATCGAAAACGGCCGCTTCACCATTTCCAATTTTGAGAAAGAAGCCCTGGCCCAGGATGAATTTTTTGCAGAACTGCGCATGGCCAGCATCAAACATCTCGGCCAGGTGGAAAAAGCCTATATAGAAACAACAGGTAATCTCAGCATCTTCTATTACCCTGACGAAGAAGTGAAATATGGCCTTCCGATTCTCCCCGAGATGTTTGCCAATAAAACCGAGCAGATTGATAAAGAAGGCATTTATTCCTGTACGTTCTGCGGGCATACCCAGTCATTAAAACCGGCACCAGTTCACACCTGCCCTGTCTGCGAAAGGAAAAAGTGGACAGTATCCATCAACGATAAAAGGATCTTCTGATCAGTGCAGGAAAAAGGAAATGATACCAACCAGTATCAGCACAATACCGCTGATGCGTTTTTCATTATGCTCAATGAAGCGGGCGCTGAGCAGGTTAATTCCTTTGAAACCCAGCGTCACCAGCAGCATAATACCACTGATGCTCACAATGGCATACACCACTGATAGCAGTATCACCAGTCCCATACCATAGGCACCCGCAGATAAGAACAGGCTTTCCACTTCAAGGCAGGGAGAAAGGAACATCATGATGATGAAGATGAGGATCCACTTGCGTTTGCTTCTTTTGTACTGGGCCACATCCTTGCTTTCACTATGGTGATGATGCGGAAGATTTACCGTGTAATAGATCAGTCCGAATACAATTAACAGCACCGACAGCCCGGTATTGATGGCATCACCATATTTGGTTTCAAGTTCTTTTCCAATATAACCCAGGATCAGTCCGAGCGCCACAGTTCCCAGCACATGCGCCAAAGCACTGAAAAATGTAACAAGGGTCACATCCTTCATCTTCCACTGCTCTGCACGGGCTACTGCTACCAGGGGCAGCCAGTGATTGGGAATGAGCGCATGCACAAAAGCTAATAATACAGTACCGGCGATAACACTAAACATGAAAAAGATTCAGCAAATGGGAAAATAGCGGCCTGGGCAAAGTTATAGGTTCAGAAATTAGTGAAGCAGGAGTTCGCAGGGTTTTAGTCCTGTATGCTTCTTAAAAGCAGTTGAAAAATGGGAAATGGAAGAATATCCCAGCATCACTGAAACATCCGTTACCGTTACTCCTTTTTCATAAAGCAGGTACTTGGCATGCTCCATCCGCTGGCTCTGGTAAAAATCAAAAATGGTGGTTCCGAACATCTCCTTGAAACCTTTTTTGAGGTAGCACTCATTCATCGCCACCTTCCGGCTCAGTTCCTTAATAGTGATTGGCTCACCAATATGCTGCAATAAAATCTCGCGGGCCTTCATCACTTTTTCCCTGTCGGGTTCATTAGCAAGAAATTTACAGTTGATCACATCGATCCGCTTCTCATCTATGCAGTCAAGGCTGTAAAGCAGCAACATCTGTGTCTGCGCATTAATGAAGATATTGCCAAGGCTACCGGAATAACCATGATTCAGCAATCCATCCAGCACAACGCGGGTACGGTTGCAGAGATTCAGGCTGCGTGTGAACGATTGCCGGTGGCTGAAGCTCAGCACCTGCTCACCAAGTGTATTGTTCGAGATCCTGTCTCGCACCAACTGGTCGAGCAGGGTGGATGAAAACTCGAAACTCAGGAAATCAACACATTCAACCTTCTGCTCGCAATGATGAGAGGAATTGGCGCGGCACTGGTTGCAGGCAGACTGATCTTTGCGGCAGTACATATTGCCGATGGTGCAGAATTTAAGCTGCAGCCGGTTGCACTCTTCTTTATTTCCCGAATAATGATACTGAACCATGCCCACATCCTCCGCCATCCAGTTGGCAGGGCGTGCAAAACGTTTGATGGAATACGACACGGAACCCGGGATCTGGCTCACAGTTTCCTGCAGCAGTTCGGTTTGTATACCCACTTCCTCCGGCTGAAAATCGCATGAAATGATCACCTGTCGCATCGCCGCAAAATTAAGCCCTTATTGGCCAGGCGGAATATGAGCTTATTCAGACTTTCGTCATATTTACTACTTTCGCCAAATGCAGTTGAAGAATAATTGCTCTGATTTTCAGCACACCCTGGCATCCGAGATAAGTTTAAGTGGCGTTGGCATACATACCGGGCATAATGTTGAGATTACCCTGAAACCAGCCGAACCCAATACAGGTATCGTTTTCAAAAGGATTGACCTTCCGGGTCAGCCTTCCGTGAAGGCCGACGTGGATAACGTGGTGGAGACCACCCGCAGCACTACCATTGAAGCCAATGGCGCCCGCATCGGCACCATCGAGCACCTGATGGCGGCGCTGGTGGGCAACCAGGTAGATAATGCCCTTATCGAGATCAATGCGGAAGAAGTGCCCATCCTCGATGGAAGTTCCGAACCTTTTATAGAAACCATCCGCAAGGCAGGTGTACAAAAGCAGGATGCAGCTAAAATCTACTACACCCTCCAGCATAATATCAGCTTCATAGATGAAGACAAGAACGTGGAGATGGTAGCCCTTCCTTCGCAGGAATACAGGATCAATACCCTGATCGATTTTAATTCACCCGTTCTGGGCACCCAACACGCGGTGCTGAAAGATCTGTCCGAGTTCAATTCGCAGATCGCTCCCTGCCGCACCTTTTGTTTTTTCCATGAACTCGAATACCTGATCGATCATAACCTCATCAAGGGTGGTGATATCAATAATGCCATTGTGGTGGTGGATAAGGAAGTGAGCCAGGAACAGGTGCAGCGAATCGCCAAAGTGTTCAAAAAAGAAGATGTGAAAGTGAATGAGGGCGGCATCCTCAATAACCTGGACCTGCGTTTTCCCAATGAGCCGGCACGTCATAAATTACTGGACGTAGTAGGCGACCTGGCACTGGTGGGCATACCTTTCAAAGCCCATATCATTGCCAACAGGCCCGGGCACTCCAGCAACGTGGCCTTTGCAAAAAAGATCAAGGAGCACCTGAAAAAATTCAGGAATAAGGCCCAGGTTCCGGTCTATGACCCTAATCTGCCTCCTGTTTATGATATTCATGCCATTGAAAAAAAGCTTCCGCACCGATATCCCTTCCTGCTGATCGACAAGATCATCGAGATCTCGGAAAAACAGATAGTAGCCGTTAAGAATGTCACTTATAATGAGCAGTTCTTCCAGGGACATTTCCCGGGTAATACGGTTATGCCGGGCGTACTGCAGGTGGAAGCGCTGGCCCAATGCGGTGGCATCCTCACCATTCCTGATGATCCTGACCATGATTATGATACCTATTTCTTAAAAATAGATAACTGTAAATTCAAGAATAAAGTAGTGCCGGGAGATACCATGATCCTGAAAATGGAATTGATGAACCCTGTGCGCCGTGGCATTTGTGAAATGAAAGGAACTATTTTTGTCGGCGATAAAATTGTTGCTGAAGCTGATTTAGTAGCTCAAATTGTAAAGAAACCTAAAGTGAAACAATGATCTCCCCTTTGGCTTCCATTCATCCCGGTGCAAAACTTGGCAACAATGTAACTGTTGAACCTTTCGCAGTAATTCATGATAATGTTGTGGTAGGCGACGACAGCCATGTGATGTCGCACGCCGTGATCATGTCTTACAGCCGCATTGGTAAATCCTGCAGGATCTACCCGGGCAGTGTGATCGGCGCCATTCCGCAGGATCTGAAATTCATGGGAGAAGAAACATTTGTTGAGATAGGCGATCATACCACTATCAGGGAATGTGTTACCGTTAACCGCGGCACCAAGGATAAATTCAAAACAGCTATCGGCAGCCACTGTCTGCTCATGGCCTATTCCCACGTGGCACATGACTGTATTGTTGGCGATCATGTGATCCTTGCCAACGGTGTGCAGCTTGCGGGACATGTGGAAGTGGGCGATTATGCCATCATCGGCGGACTTTGCGGCGTGCAGCAGTTCACCCGTATTGGCAAGCATGCTTATGTGGGCGGACAAAGCGCCATACGTAAAGATGTACCGCCTTTTGTAAAAGCGGCACGTGAACCCATCAGCTATATGGGCATCAACGTGGTGGGACTTCACAGGCGCAATTTTCCTCACCACCAGATTGAAGCCATCTCGCAGATCTACCATCTTCTTTTTGTAGGCAATCACAGTACTACTTCAGGCATCAACCTGGTAAAGGAAAAAGTGCCCGACAGCGAGATCAAGGCTGAGATCATCCAGTTCATCCAGGATTCCAAGATCGGGGTGATCAAAAGGTTTTCCAAAAACGAAATCGATGAGGATTGAGCTGACGGGGGCTGGCAAACGGTTCAACCGTGAATGGATCTTCCGTGCTGCCCACCTCAGTTTTTCATCCGGCACCGCTTATGCCATTACGGGCGCCAACGGTTCCGGCAAATCAACCTTACTGCAATGTATTGGCGGCATGCTGCAGCTTAGTGAAGGGAAGATGGAATTTTTTGATGCAAAAGGAACCGTGTCTCCTGAAAAAATGTTTTCCCATATCTCTTTTTCAGCACCCTACCTTGATGTGATTGAGGAAATGTCGCTCACAGAATTTTTAGAATTTCATCACCAGTTCAAACCCTTCCTCAATAATCTCGAACCCGCCGAAATCATCCGCATCGTTGGGCTGGAAGCTTCAGCCCACAAACAGATCCGCCTCTACTCTTCCGGCATGAAACAAAGGGTAAAACTTGCGCAGGCGATTTTTTCCAACGCTGAAGTGATCCTCCTGGATGAACCCTGCAGTAATCTTGACCAGCAGGGCATAAATCTTTACCACCAGCTTGTGCAGGACTACTGCAAGGAAAGATTGGTAATGGTTTGCAGCAACGACCCGGTGGAATACAGTTTCTGCACTGAAATTCTTTCCATTCATGATTACAAACCTGCGGCAAGGATCGCCTAGGCTTTTTTAAAACGTTTCAGCCCGATCTTCTTCATAAAAGGTTTTTCAACCCATAGAAAATACAGGGAGGAGATGACAAGGACGCAAAAGACCATTAGCATTCCAATGAGAAGTGAATACTCCCGGGGAAATTGATTGCCTTCCCGAAGCATCACATAACCCACGGCCGATACAATAGCATAGTGCAGGAGGTACAATGAATAACACATGCCCCCGATAATGACAAAGGCATTGACAGTAAATATTTTCTTCATCATGCTGTTTACCAGCACAGAATGAACAAGCAGGAACATGCAGATCATTTTGATTGCCGTTCCAGGTGCGGAATGTATGGTGGGAACAAAAAGAAAACCCAGTAAAGCAATCATTCCTGTAACCGCTGCAAAGTTTTTGTTCCTGAATAATGATACACCGCAGGTATAAAGGTCGGCCAGGAAAATACCAATGAGAAAATGATGCAGGTAAACCAGAAGGTGTACTTCCCCCCAATGACCATACCAGTAAACAGAGCTTATCAAAATCACCAGGATCTGCAATGACCACCGGAGCCATCGTGACCTGATCAAAAAAATATGAAAGAACAAAGGCCCCATGATGTAAAACTGCACCTCCACTTCCAGTGACCAGGCTACAGGCAATACCAGGGGGATATAATCATAAATGAAATAATGCAGGTAAACCAGGGAAGCCAACAGGTGAGGAAGCAGTTCTGAAAAACTGAATTGCTTCAGCACCCAAACATGTCCAATGAATAAAACCAGCAGTGCAATGATATACGGAGGCTCGAGTCTTGTTAGCCTGCGCAAAAAATATTTGCCAAGCTTAACCGGCTCACCATTCAGCAGTCTCCAGCGCGCAAATGGAAGACTCAGGATAAAGCCACTGATCACAAAGAACAGGGCCACACCGCTGCCACCTTCCAGTACGAAATTTTTCCAGTAGCCACCAGGCACAAGCGTATTGTCATAAAATTTTTCATCGATATAATGGGTGATATGCAGAATCACCACCACTGAAAAAATGGCCAGGAAACGGAGCCCGTCGATCTCGGGAAGATAGGCTGTGCTGTAAGTGATCCGCCTGAATCTCTGAAAAAAATCCTTCATCCGTTGCAGGCGTTAAGGAATAAAATATAAGTTGATAAGATCCTCAAATCTTTTCCAGTTAAGTAAGCGGTAACAAAAAACTCCTAACGCTGGCTGGCGATCAGGAGGTTCAGGTCCGTGTATTTAAGATTGAAACGTTCGCTCAGGTAAAAATTGGTGAGTGCACCCTTGAACATATAGATACCACTTCTCAGGTGGATCTGGTGCCAGACCATTCTTTCAAAACCGCCATCATCACCGGCTTCCAGCAGCAGGGGCATCAGCACATTGCTGATAGCCTGTGAGGCTGTCCTGGCAAATCCCGAAGGAATATTGGGAACACAATAATGAATCACACCGTATTTCAGGTAGATGGGACTTTCATGCGTAGTGATCTCTGATGTTTCAAAACAGCCGCCGCGGTCAATGCTTACATCTATTACTACGCTGCCGGTGCGCATGCTGCTCACCATTTCTTCAGTAACCACGATGGGCGTACGGCCACTTTCAGAACCAAGAGCGCCAACAGCCACTTCACAGGTTTTTAATTGTTTGGCCAGCATCCTGGGCTCGATCACCGAGGTCCAGAGGCGGTGCCCGATATTATTCTGAAGACGTTTGAGACGGTAAACACTATTATCAAAAACCTTGACCGATGCGCCCAGTGCAAGGGCCGCACGTGCCGCGTACTCACCCACGATGCCGGCACCAATGATGATGACCTTTGTAGGGGCAATGCCTGAAATTCCCCCGAGCAGAACTCCTTTGCCATGGTTGGCGGAGCTGAGGTATTGCGCCGCTATCAGCATAACAGCGCTGCCCGCGATCTCGCTCATGCTGCGTACGATCGGGTAAGTACCGCTGTCGTCTTTCAGGTTCTCAAAAGAAATGGCGGTGATCCTTTTATCCATCATCTTCTGCAGCAATTCGGCTTTCAGCACACTGAGATGGATGGGAGAAACGATCATCTGGTTGAGCTGAAGCAAAGGCAGTTCCTCTTCCACCACCGGCGCGCTTTTCACCAGGATGGGTGCCTTGTAAACTTCTTCGCGGTTGTAAACGATCCTCGCTCCTGCTTCGCTGTAATCCCTGTCGCCAAAATGCGCGGCCTCACCGGCATTATGTTCGATGGTCACCTCATGTCCATTACTCACCAGCACACTTACCGCGTCCGGTGTCAGCGCGATCCTGTTCTCCTGGAAGGCAATTTCTTTGGGTATGCCAATATGGAGCTGCGCACCTTTCGGTTTCACATCAAGGGTTTCCTCTAAAGTTTCGTAGGAGAATGAAGTGCTGACAAACGGTTTTTGCTGCGCCATACAGGGTTTATCAAATGAGGATACAAATTACGATTGTTATTTCAAACCTAGGGCAATTTCACCTGCACCAGGCGCTCATTTTCAGACAGGATGCTGATGTAGACATGTGCGGTTTGCTGGTCAAATAAAGCCGGCGCTTTTTCAGGCCATTCCACAAAGCAGATTTCACCACTGTACACGCAGTCTTCCACACCGGCCTGTATCACTTCGGCTTCATCCCGAAGCCGGTAGAGGTCTATATGATAAATTATTTTTTGTTCACCTGCTTTGCTGTATCCATATTCATTGATGATGGAAAATGTAGGGCTTGATCCATGTTCACCTGTTCCCAGTTTTTCGCACAGCGCCAGGATCAGGGTGGTTTTTCCCGCCCCCATCTCACCATGAAATGCAAAAACCTTCTGCTCCTTCACATGGTCCCAGAAGGCCTGCGCGAATGCAGCAAGTTTATCCAGTGAAACTTTAAATTCCATACTGCAAACCTAAAACATATATCCACGAAAAGATTTTGAATGCGTTCACAAATGCACGCGGGTTTGCAACCAAGTTGAAAAGATAGCCCCTGAACTCCCCGGCATGATGGATAACTTTGCGAGTGGAAATCTGAAAAGAAGCGGAAATGGAAAAGATACAATGGAAGGTGGAAGGCATGCATTGCGCCAATTGTGCCTTAACGATCAATAAATACCTGCAGAAACAGGGTGCATCAAATGTAACCGTGAACCCGATTGACGGAGATGTGGCTTTCGAGATCGTGGATGTGCCAAAGGAAAAACTCATAAAGGGTGTGGAATCGCTGGGCTATAAAGTTGGTTCAGGCGAAACTACTGTCACCCGTAAAAAATTTCTTTCCACCCATATCCAGCGTTTCTGGTTCTGCCTCCCCTTCACACTGGTGCTGATGCTGCACATGATCCCGGGATTGCATATTCACTGGCTCATGAATCCCTGGGTGCAGCTTGCACTTTGCCTGCCTGTATTTATCGTTGGCATGATGTATTTCGCGCCCTCGGCATACAAAAGCCTGAGAAACGGACTGCCCAATATGGATGTGCTGATCACCATTGGCGCTACTTCCGCGTTTTTTTACAGCATTGCCCTGATGATCATGGGTGAGACTTACCTGTTCTTCGAATCTGCCGCCACCATCATCACCCTTGTTTTCTTTGGTGAATTCCTGGAACATGCTTCCGTGCAATCAACCCAGCGCTCCTTAAAAGCGCTTGTGAAATCGCAGAAGGTCATGGCCAACATGATTGCCTTTGACGGGGATCATAAAGAGCAGGTATTTCCCATTGATAACAGCCAGTTGAAAGTGGGTGACCTGGTGCTGGTGCGCACAGGAGAACAGGTGCCTGCCGACTGTAAGATCTTATGGGGTGAAGCCCTGGTGAATGAAGCACTACTCACCGGTGAAAGTGTACCCCTTCCCAAAAAAGCAAAGGATCATATCATTGGAGGAAGCATAGTGGAAGATGGAAATATCAAAGCCCAGGTAACTGCTGTGGGGGCTGATACGGTTCTATCCGGCATCCTGAACCTGGTAAAAAAAGCACAGGGAGAAAAACCACCGGTTCAGCAACTGGCCGACAGGATCAGTGCTGTTTTTGTGCCCTTGGTTTTGGGAATAGCACTCATTACACTGATCGTAAACTGGGTAGTGCTGGAGTCTTTTGCGCCTGCACTGAACAGGAGCATTGCCGTGCTGGTGATCGCCTGTCCATGCGCCATGGGCCTGGCCACCCCGGCGGCCATAGCCGTGGGACTGGGAAGAGGAGCAAGGAACGGGATACTCTACCGCAATGCCAAAAGCCTGGAACTGTTCAGGGATATCAGGCAGGTGGTGTTTGATAAAACTGGCACCCTGACCACAGGTAAGTTCACGATCTCCGCATTTGAATATCAACAGGTGGATGAGGCCACCTTTAAAAAGATCGTTTATTCACTCGAAAAATATTCGAACCACCCGCTGGCCAAAAGTATCGTTGCTGCCTGGCCTGACAAACAACCCTTACGCTGGAAAAAGATTGAAGAGATCAAGGGAAAAGGAATGGTGGCAACCGACCTCGAAGGAAATGAATATATCCTGGGTTCCTACAAAATGGCGGCTGCCCATACCAATGATGAAAGCCATAATGTATATGTGGTCCGCAACAATGAACTGATAGGGTGGGTAGATCTTTCAGATGAATTACGCCCTGAGTCAAAAAGTATTGTTGACTTCCTGAAATCAAAGAATATCAAAACGATATTGCTGAGTGGTGACCGCCTTGAAAAAACCAGGCAGCTTGCAGGAAAGCTGGGCATAGAAGAAGTGATAGCGGAACAAACGCCTGAACAGAAACTGCAGAAGGTGGAGGAGCTTACCAAAGATCAGCCAACCATAATGATCGGTGATGGCATCAATGATGCGCCGGCGCTGGCAAAGGCCACTATTGGTATTTCCATGAGCGAGGCTTCTCAGCTTGCCATGCAAAGCGCCCAGGTGGTTTTGATGAACAGCGGGCTTAATAAACTTCCACTGGCACTCGGTCTTGGTAAACACACTTATATCACCATCAAACAAAATCTTTTCTGGGCCTTTGCTTACAATATTGTGGCTATTCCCGTGGCAGCCGTGGGCCTGCTTGGTGTTTACGGTCCCACATACGGGGCTCTCCTCATGGGACTGAGTGATGTAGTGCTGGGGATTAATTCGGTAAGATTATTTGTGAAAAAAGTTGATAAATAAAAGGAGAAGTCTTTTCCTTCCACCATTTTGTACAGAATTTAAGTAATTCGTGGAAAATTGCAGGCACCATACATGAACAGATCTTTCAGAAGTCTTGAAATTTATGAACAGTCTAAAAAACTGGTGGTTGCCTGCTATGCCCTCACCCATGACCTGCCCCCTGAAGAAGAAACCAATTTCTCGCGTTATATCAGGACTGCCGCACTGAACGTACATCTGAATGTTGCGCAGGGTGTTTTTCTGAAAAAGAAAAAAAGGAAGAAATTCCTTGGAAGGGCCAAAGACAGTCTTGTGATCATTGAGGCGGCCGTGGAAATACTGGTGGAAGTGGGTTTCGCAACCCGCGAACAAACAGAACCCATTGTAAAACTGTGTTCTTCCTGTTACCAATTGATCGATCAGTTGTAACATTGTAAGGATGGCTGAAGCCAGGAAAAACCTTGCATGATCTCAAATACATATTGAAGAAATACTGGGGACATGATGCCTTCCGTCCCATGCAGGAAGACATCATCAATTCAGTGCTTTCAGGAGTTGATACCCTGGCTATTCTTCCAACGGGTGGCGGCAAATCCGTTTGTTTCCAGGTGCCCGCGCTGGCCATGGATGGGATCTGCATCGTAGTCTCACCCCTCATCGCGCTGATGAAGGACCAGGTTGACAATCTCAAGAAAAGAAATATACCAGCCCTGCTCATTCACAGTGGCATGTCAAGAGCTGATGTAATAAGAACTTTGGAAAATGCCAGGCAGGACTATTTCAAATTTCTATATGTATCACCCGAGCGTTTGGAAACCTCCCTTTTTAAAGAATACCTGCCTGCGCTTTCCATCAGTCTTTTAGCAATTGATGAAGCCCATTGCATATCGCAGTGGGGTTATGATTTCCGTCCCTCCTATCTCCGCATTGCCGCTTTCCGGGAAGAACTTAAGGATGTGCCTGTGCTGGCGTTAACCGCATCTGCCACCGCGGAAGTTCAGAATGATATTTGTGAGAAACTGGAATTCAGAAATGAACAGGTATTCCGCCAGTCGTTTGAAAGAAAGAATCTTTCCTACAGTGTTTTCAACACCACTTCAAAAATGAACCGGCTTGTGGAGATCATTTCAAAGGTCCCCGGCACTGCCATTGTTTATTGTAAGAGCAGGAGAAGAACAATGGAAATCATGGAACTGCTGCAGATGCACGGTCTCTCCGCAAATAATTACCATGCAGGACTGGCACAGGAAGAACGTAACCAGAGGCAGAAGGACTGGATTGAAAATAAAGTGAGGGTGATGGTGTGCACCAATGCTTTTGGCATGGGTATAGACAAACCTGATGTGCGGCTGGTGGTTCATGCAGATATGCCCGATTGTCTTGAAAATTATTACCAGGAGGCTGGCCGTGCCGGCCGCGACGGAAAAAAATCCTACGCGGTGCTGCTCTATGATCAAAATGATATTGAGGCACTGCGGGAGCAGCCGGAACGCCGCTTTCCCGGTATGGATAAGATCAGGGAAGTGTATCATGCCCTGGTCAATTTTCTCCAGATCCCTTCCTATACGGGTGAGAATACTGCATTTGATTTCCAGTATGATGTTTTTGTCCGCAATTTCAAACTTAATGCCTTTGATACCATCTACGTTCTCAAAGCGCTGGAGCAGGATGGATGGATCATCTTCAATGAAAGGAATTATTCGCCCTCAACATTGGTTTTCCATACTTCAAAAGAAAGGCTGCAGGAATTCCAGATCAGGTACCCACAGCATGAAGTCCTGGTGACTACCTTGTTGCGCACCTATTCCGGCATCCTGGATTATCCAGCCATGATCTCCGAAAATTTCCTGGCACGCCAGTTAAGGAGCAGCGAAGAAGGGATCAGGCAACAGTTGAAAGCTATTGCCGGTTTTGGGATCATTCAATACGCTCCGCAGCAGGAAAAACCCACGATCTTTTTTCAGAAGCACCGGGTTCCGTCTGAAGAGCTCAGTTTCAAAATGGGACCTTATGAAAAAAGGAAGAACCTGTTTATCGAAAGGATGGAGAAAATGATCAGTTATGCGGAGACAAAAAGCTGCAGGAGTGTTTATATCAATGTTTATTTTGGAGATGAGGAAGCCAGGCCTTGTGGCATCTGCGATAATTGCCTCAATGCAGTTTCCGGTGATATTTCACCCCAGGAATTTAAAAAATATGCTGCGCTGATTACTGAACATTTATATAAAAACCCATCAACTGGTAAAGAACTCATTGCCTCGCTGAAAGGTTTGAAAAAAGAAAAAGCATGGAAGATCATTGCTTTTCTGCAGGCGGAGAATAAGGTTTATGCGGATAGTATGGGGGTGTTGAAGGTGAGGAAGGCTAATGGCTGATGGCCGTTAGCCATTGGCTGTTGGCTGGAAATCCCAGACACGGCCTGCACAAAAAGAGTTCTTTTACCGCAGAGAAAAAGAGTAAATGAGAATGCGCAGAGTTGAGTGCTATGGCCAAAAGCCAATGACCATAAGCCAATAGCTGCCTAGAACCAGCTCTTCGTTTTCCTCCTCCTCGTTGTACCTCCCAATCCCAGCACACCCAGTAAGGAGCGGGTGAGTATGGATGCGGCTGTTCTGCCGGCCTGCCTTACCACGGGATTGTCAAAAACCGTTTCTTCCTTTTTTGCGCGGCCAGGTTTTTCCTTTACTTCTTTTTCATCCTTTTCTTCTTCCCTTGCCTCTGCTTCCTTCAATTTTTCATTGAGAATCTCGTAGGCGCTGTGACTGTCGATCTCCCGGTTGTATTTGGCGGAAAGTTTTGACTGGCTCATGATGTCTTTTACTTCATCTTCAGTTAAAACATCCATGCGGCTTTTTGGTGGCACCATCATTACATGCACCAGCGGCGTTGGGATGCCTTTTTCATTCAGCATGGTTACAAAGGCTTCACCGATACCCAGTTTGGTCAGGTCTTCTGATACTTTATAGAATTCTGTTTCAGGATAATTTTCCGCCGTCTTGGTTATGGTTTTCCTATCGGCAGCCGTAAATGCCCTGAGGGCATGCTGCACCTTAAGACCAAGCTGTGATAATACAGAAGCCGGAACATCCATTGGATTTTGTGTACAGAAAAACACTCCTATCCCTTTTGAGCGGATCAGTTTCACTATCGTTTCCACCTGTTGCAGCAGGGCTTCCGAAGCTTCGTTGAAGATTAGGTGGGCTTCATCTATGAACAGGACCAGCTTGGGTTTATCCATATCACCTTCCTCCGGGCAACTTGCATACAATTCGGCCAGCAATTGCAGCATAAAGGTGGAAAAGAGCTTAGGCCTGTCCTGCATATCCGTCACCCTTAAAATAGAAATAACACCCCTGCCATCATCGCTGATACGCATGAGATCATCCACTTCAAAACTTTTTTCTCCAAAAAAATGATCGGCACCCTGCTGTTGCAGCTCAATCACCTTCCTGAGGATGGTGCCGGTGGAAGTGGTGCTGATCTTACCATAGGTTTTTTCCAGTTCTTTCTTCCCTTCATTGGAAATGAACTGCAATACCCTGATAAAATCCTTGAGATCCAGCAAGGGCAGGTGGTTATCATCACAATATTTGAAAACAAGGGCTACCACGCCACCCTGTGTATCATTCAATCCAAGGATCTTGGAAAGCAGTACGGGACCAAATTCAGTTACCGTTGCCCTAAGCCTGATGCCATCGCCGGAACTAAGGCTAAGCAGTTCAACAGGGTAACCTGTAGGCGCATAATTAAACTCGAGCAGGCGAGCCCTTTCATTGAGCTTTTCATTCACTTCACCGGCGCGTGCAATGCCGCTCAGGTCTCCTTTTATATCCAGCAGCAAAACAGGAATGCTGGCGTCGCTCAAACCCTCGCTGATCAGTTGAAGGGTTTTGGTCTTACCCGTACCCGTTGCGCCCGCAATCAGTCCATGACGGTTCAGTGTTTTGAGCGGAAGCAGTACATCCGCCTTATCCACTACAGAGCCGCCAAGCATGGCCCTGCCGATCTTGATGGATTCTCCTTTGAACGTATAACCTGTGTTGACGACCGACTGAAACTTTTCTGTTGCTGACATACCCTCTGTTTATGGAAAAGGAAATATACAACACATCAGGTTTTTAAAGGCTGATAAATTGAGAACAGGGAGATGAAAAACCAAGGGTGGGATCGTAAAAACTGAAGATATATCCGTAGAAATACGCCATTGATTCTAACTGCCCATCCTTAGTTTTGGTCATGACTTTTTCCCCCGTTGTGCTATGCGTTGATGATGATGAAGATGATCTTATTTTCATCAAAGAGGCTATAGATACACAACCGCACCCTTTCCAGATTGAACAGGCCAATGATGGTGAGCAGGCGCTGGAATTCCTGTACCGGTCCTTGGAAGACCGGAAATTACCCTGCCTTGTGATCATGGATATCAATATGCCCAAAATGAATGGCAGGAAGACCATCGAAAAAATGAAGGACCATCCTGATCTTGCCAGGGTACCGGTTGTAGTGTTCACAACATCTTCCAGCGATGCAGACCGTGAATATTTTGAATCCAGGGGCATACACTTCCTGACCAAACCATTTGATTACCGGAATTTCATCAAAGAAATTATTGGTTTACTCGGTTTATGCGCCGATTTGAACAATTGATACATAATTTTTACACCATTTTCCATTTTTGGAACTGTATTTGGATATAGGTCAAAAAAATTGACCGTGTATCATTCAAAGAAAATCCTGTTACTCGATGACAACCGCGATCTGCTACAGATCGTGCAGATCATCCTGAAAGGACAGGGCTATGAAACCATCCTGGCTTCATCAGTTGAAGAAGCCACGCTCAAAATAAAGGTTCATAAGCCTGTTCTCATCCTCATGGATGTATGCCTCTCCGAGGAAGACGGCTATACTTTCTGTAACCAGATCAAAAATGATCCCGAAACCGCGCATACCCGGATCATTATGATGTCGGGCGAAGACTGCAACCCGGCCATGATCAGCTTTTCCCACGCCGATGATTTCATGCAAAAACCCTTCGATTATAACGACCTGGTAGAAAGAGTGCAGGAGCATTACAGCTATGCGACGGAAGCGGCAAGCTATTAGCGGTTCAAGGGGCAAGGTTCAAGGAGCAAGCGAGTGTTTTCCAGTATTGAGTATCATTACATATCCCAAAAAAAATTGCCAACCACTTTCAAGCAACTTAATAGGCAAGGTTCTAGCTGCAATCGGGCGTTTCACAGTATTGAGTGTTATTCATAAAAAAAGTGCCTTAGCACTTTTTAATTTTTTGAAGCCTGAGATTGTAGTAGGTCTTGCACCTTGAACCTTATACCTTAACCCTCCCCGCTCCCTCACGGCTGCACCACCAGCCTGAACCCATTCCCGTGAATGTTAACGATCTCGATATTGGGATCATCCTTCAGGTATTTGCGGAGCTTGGCAATGTAAACGTCCATACTGCGCCCGTTGAAATAGGTATCGCTGCCCCAGATTCTTTTCAGTGCCTGTTCCCTGGGTAGCAGGTCATTCATGTGCTCGGCAAGCATCTTCAGCAATTCATTTTCCTTTGGTGAAAGGGTCTGCATCTTTCCGGCATGTGAAAGTTCCCGCAGCTTGGGATTAAAATGATAAGAAGCCAGGTCGAACTCGCGGTTCTCTGATTCGCGGTTGAGCTCTTCATTCCTTTTCAGGATGGCCTTGATCTTATGAAGCAGCACCTCGCTGTCGAAGGGCTTGGTGATATAATCATCAGCACCCAGTTTATAACCCTGGATGATGTCTTCCTTCATGGTTTTGGCGCTCAAAAAGAAAAGGGGTACATCCGGATTGATATCCCTGATCTCTTCAGCCAGTGTAAATCCATCCATATTCGGCATCATCACATCCAGCAGGCAAAGGTCAAACTGTTCCCTCTGGAAGGCAGCAAGGCCGAGCCTGCCATCCCTTTCCAGGGTCACATCGTAATCATTCAGCTCAAGGTAATTCTTCAGAACACTTCCCAGGTTCGGATCGTCTTCGCATAATAATATTTTAGCTTTCTTGTCTGCCATGATAAATGGGTTTTTTTGAATTGATCAATAAAATTAAAGCATTTCAACCAACCGTGTTTTCCGTTTATCCCCCACAGTGAGTCGCTTTAAAGAACCTTCCTCCAGGTTATTTCCGTTGGCAAAAGGCTGCAGGGATAGAAATATAAAAAAATCGGACCCTGCACTCAGATGTTGAACAGGTTGGGACCTTCATTGCGGAAACCCGGTTTTTTACCCAGGTGCTCATAAGCTTTGTGCGTTGCTTCCCTTCCCCTTGGTGTTCTTTTTATAAAACCCTCCTGTATCAAAAATGGTTCATACACTTCCTCCAGGGTGCCTGCTTCCTCACCTACTGAAGTGGCAATGGTACTGATACCCACCGGCCCACCTTTGAATTTTTCAATGATGGCTGAGAGGATCCGGTTGTCCATATCATCCAGTCCGTGCTCATCCACATTTAATGCTTTCAGGGCATGCTGGGTGATGCCGATATCGATCAGTCCGTCGTTCAGCACCTGCGCAAAATCTCTCACCCGGCGCAAGAGCCCGTTCGCGATTCTTGGCGTACCGCGACTGCGACGGGCGATCTCGGCGGCTGCTTCCGCATTTATTTTGACATGGAGGATGTCGGCAGCCCGCAGGATGATCTTTTTCAACGTATCCGCATGATAATATTCCAGTCGCGATTTGATGGCAAACCTGGATAATAATGGTGCCGTTAGCAAGCCGCTCCTGGTAGTGGCCCCAATAAGGGTAAAAGGATTCAGGTTGATCTGGATGCTGCGGGCATTGGGACCACTGTCGATCATGATATCGATCTTGTAATCTTCCATCGCAGAATAGAGATATTCTTCCACCACGGTGCTCAGCCTGTGGATCTCGTCAATAAACAATACATCGTTGGGTTCGAGACCGGTGAGCAAACCGGCCAGATCACCGGGTTTTTCAATTACAGGTCCGGAAGTTTCCCTGATATTCACACCCAGTTCGTTGGCAACGATCCTGGAGAGAGTTGTTTTTCCCAACCCCGGTGGACCATGAAATAACACGTGGTCCAGCGCTTCACCCCTGATCCGTGCCGCCTTAATGAAAATTACCAGGTTCTCGATCACCTGGGGCTGGCCGGAAAACTCCCTGATCTCCTTCGGACGGATGCCATTCTCAAATTCCTTATCGGCCGCCGATAGATTTTCAGATCCTGTTTGTAGATTGGGGTTGGACATGAATAAACTTATTAACTCTTGCTGTAAAACTAACCATTTTAGCAATGTAAAGGAGAAGCGCCACACAAGCAACGGATTTCATTGAACGCTGGTCAGTAAAAGGAATGAATATAATTTAGATTGTAACCAACTGCGCACTATGAGAATAGTATCATACCTGTTTTTTGCCCTGCTACCTTTTTTCTACTGGTCATGCAATGACGCATGCAGCAAAAAAATTGATTGCCCGGCTTTTACTGATACCGAATTGATGGAGTGGCTACCCTATACCGATAATGAACAACTGGTGTTCCTTAACCAGCAAAACGACCAAAAAGTTTTCAATCTAAAAAATACATATAATTCAATCCCCTACCAGGAAACAGGTTTTTCTTCTCCCTTGTATTGTATTTCCGAAAAATGGTTTCAGTCACTGGAAACTGACAGTAGCGGCCGCAGCCTGTTTGCTGCCGAATTACAGGTTAGAAGCACGAACAATAGCGAGGAAAAATTTGCTTCATTGAATATTCTTTCAAATACTTTACAGCTTGCCTTACCGATGCCCCAGGGTTTCGGGTCCGTCATGATCGGGCAACAACCAACAACCAGGCAGGATCACCCTTCGATTTTAATCGGTAACAGGAGTTTTACCAATATTATTTCCGCCACGCGGGATACCAGCCAGGAAAACAGGCCTGGCATCTTCAAAATTTATTATGGTAAGAACCAGGGTATTGTTGCCTTTACGGAATATCCTTCCTTACTTACCTGGGTAAAACAATAAGCATGTCCTTCCCCCTTGTATTTGAATTCGGCTCCTTTACTGTAACAGCCCATGCGGTACTGGAGGCACTGGCTTTTTTTATTGGCTTCCGGTATTTTTTATTCCTGAGAAAAAAGGAAGGAGATCATTACAATACTTCATCAAGGATCTGGGTGATCATTGGTGCCATCTTCGGCGCCCTGATAGGTTCAAGATTACTGGGATCATTAGAAAGACCCGCTGAACTCAGCATGACCGATGATATTGTGATGTATATCTACAGCAATAAAACCGTGGTTGGGGGTTTCCTCGGCGGATTGTTTGGAGTTGAACTGGTGAAAAATCTTATCGGGGAAAAAAAATCATCAGGTGATCTTTTTGTATACCCAATGATACTGGCCCTGGTCATCGGGAGGCTGGGTTGTTTTTCGATGGGTGTGTTTGAAGAGACCTATGGTCTGCCTTCCTTGCTTCCATGGGCCATGGACCTGGGTGATGGTATATCCCGACACCCGGTTACGCTTTATGAGATCGCCTTTCTCATCATCCTGTGGATCTTACTCAAACGCCTGCAAAAAAAATCCCCACCGGAACAGGGAGGGTTGTTCAAATTATTTATGATCTCTTACCTGGCATTCCGTTTCCTGCTTGATTTTATCAAACCGCATTACCCGGTGATCCTGGGATTGTCATCCATCCAACTGGCCTGTTTCGGAGGTTTGATCTATTATCTTCCATTCATCATTCAACCCATAAAACGAAAGGTTTATGCCTGAACGTCCCTATACTTATTACGATTTCACTATCAGCTTATGCACCACCTGCCTCAGGAGGATTGATGCCAAAATCGTATTCCAGGATGAAAAAGTTTACATGTTCAAAACCTGTCCCGAACATGGTTTCCAGAAAGTATTGGTTGCTTCTGATATCGAATACTATAAGAACATCCGCAACTATAATAAAGCTTCTGAGATCCCCCAGCGTTTTAATACCAAAACACATTATGGTTGCCCTTACGACTGCGGCATCTGCGTTGACCATGAACAGCATGGCTGTTTAACGATTGTGGAGATCACTGACAGGTGCAATCTTTCCTGCCCTACCTGTTATGCCATGAGTTCCCCGCACTACGGGAGACACCGCACGGTTGAGGAAGTGGAAAGGATGCTGGATATCATTGTTGCCAATGAAGGAGAGCCAGACGTGGTGCAGATCAGCGGAGGGGAGCCAACCATCCACCCGGATTTTTTTGAAATACTTGATATCGCTAAACAAAAACCCATTAAACACCTGATGGTGAATACGAATGGCATCAGGATCGCGAAGGATTTTGATTTTGCAAGGAGGCTGGCTTCCTACATGCCGGACTTTGAAATTTATTTACAATTCGATTCCTTCAAACCGGAAGCTCTTGAAACTTTGAGGGCACAGGACCTGACAACGATTCGTATGAAGGCGCTCGAACATCTCAATCAATTAAATCTTTCCACCACGCTGGTGGTCACACTTCAAAAAGGGGTCAATGATGATGAAACAGGAAAAATCATTGAATTCGCGCTGAAGCAGCCCTGTGTACGGGGCGTCACCTTCCAGCCTACACAGGTGGCAGGCAGAACAGAAAATTTTGATCCAGCGAAAGACCGGCTAACGCTTACGGATGTACGAAAACTGATACTTGACCAGACCAATATTTTCCAGCCCAATGACCTAGTGCCGGTACCCTGCAATCCAGATGCCCTGGCCATGGCCTATGCGCTAAAACTCAATGGAACGGTATTACCCATGACCCGTTACGTGGACCCTGCCCACCTGTTGAATAACAGCCGCAATACCATTGTGTATGAGCAGGACAGTGAACTCCATGGACAACTTTTGAAGATATTCAGCACCGGCATTTCGGTTGACAGGGTGGAAACCAATATGAACCAGTTGCTTTGCTGCCTGCCGCAGGTGCATGCCCCGGGACTCAGCTATAACAATCTTTTCCGTATCATTATCATGCGGTTCATTGATGCCTATGATTTTGATGTGCGTGCCATCAAAAAGAGCTGTGTGCATATTGTACATAAGGATGGCCGGGTGATTCCCTTTGAAACCATGAATCTTTTTTACAGGGATGAAAAGGAAAAAAGATTGAAAGAACTGATCCTGGAAAATGAATTGAATAAGAAGGTCAGTATATGAAGAAACAAATGATTGTTGCCATCTTTACTGTAGTCCTGGCTGAAATCTTTATCATTTCTGTTGGCGGGGCAACGGATAAAAT